>JAOZKQ010000434.1 GCA_029935275.1 Bacteroidales bacterium
TGAAAACCAAGGAGTTTACTTTCGTAAATGACTGTTTTCAAGACGAGAGTAACGCCGTATTTGACGTTTTCTTGCAAAGACTAATTAGAAGTAGATATAATAGTTGTTTTTACTAGTAATAATATAAAAATTAAGAAAATGAAAAAATTAATTACACTTTCAGTTCTGTTATTTTTTTATTTAACCAGTTTTGGACAGCATAGCTCTGGTTATAATGGTCTGGATACTCATATGGGAAATCTTTCAAAATTATCCGGGGCAAAATCAAGGTCTATTAGCCCTGAGAACTTTACTGGTGAAAAAGGTAAAGGAGGAATGGCTACGCTGGAGAATGGAAGTGCTACAAGAGCAGCCAGGGAGCTGGGGCAAAAATGGAAGGTGAATCCATATGTAATAATTAAACCCGGTGAAACATTTACAATGGGTGAGATTCAAGGATCAGGAGCAATAAATCATATCTGGATGACTCCTGCCGGAGATTATAGATTGAGCATTTTCCGGATTTATTGGGATGATGAAGAAAATCCTTCTGTAGAATCACCTGTTGGGGACTTTTTTGCAGCAGGTTGGGGAAACGGAAATGAACCCCGGATTTCATCTTTAGCTGTTTGTGTGAATCCCCGTAGTGGATTTAACTCGTACTGGCAAATGCCCTTTAGGCATAGGTGCAGGATTACAATGGAAAATAAGAGTGATAAGAACCTGATACTCTATTATCAGGTTGATTATGTCCTGACAGAAATCCCTGATAATGCAGCCTATTTTCATGCGCAATTTAGAAGGGTAAACCCTTTGCCAAATAAACAGGATTATACGATTATTGATCAAATTAAAGGGAAAGGGCATTATGTTGGAACATACCTGGCACATGGAGCATATAGCCCTGGTTGGTGGGGCGAAGGTGAAATTAAATTTTTCATTGATGGAGATGATGAATTTCCTACCATTTGCGGTACAGGTGAGGAAGATTATTTTTGTGGGTCCTATGGATTTGAAATGCGTAAGGACGAGAATGGAAAAGATACTTATACCCCATTCAGCTCTTTATATGCCGGCTTTTATTTTGTGGATGATCCCAAAAATGAAACTCACCTTAGCAGGATTGGGGAGTACCGTTGGCATATTACCGATCCGATTCGGTTTGAAGAAGACCTGAAAGTAACCATTCAAAGTCTTGGCTGGCAAAGTGATGGCCGGTATTTACCACTTGAGGACGACCTGGCATCAGTTGCGTATTGGTACCAGGCGGAACCACATAACCCTTTTCCAGAACTACCTTCAAAAGAGTTATTAAGACTTGAGGATAAATAGTATGTCCATAAAGTCGAGAGTTTGAACTAGAAAGTTCAAATTCAAGCCTGCCTGCCGGCAAAGGCAGGGCATGTGATAAATCTAAACCACAGTCCCGAAAATCGGGATGAGGATTTAGATTTTGAGAAATAATGCAGAAGTTGGACTTTATAGACAAACTTAAAATAAATATTGTGATTGCGGAGTAGAAATATTAACTGAAATTTAAGCATTATTGATAATGAGAAAGAATATTTTATTTTACGGTATAGTTATGGCTATCAGTTTTTCATCTTTTGCCCAGGAGGATGACTGGCCTGTTTTAAAGGTTTACGATGCTAAGCATATAAACAAAATTGCACTGCCTGTTGGTGGAATAGGAACCGGCACTGTTTCCTTAGGAGGAAGGGGCAATCTTCAGGATTGGGAGATTATGAACCGACCTGCAAAGGGTTATAATCCTGGCCCGGGGAACAATCGTGCTCCGTTTTTTGTTATTTATACAGGTCAAAAGGGAAATGAAAAAACAAAATTACTGGAAGGTCCAGCCCCGCTTTATGAATATGAGGGTAGTTCCGGAGATGTGAAAACTCCGAATCATGGCTTGCCTCGTTTTGCAAAGGCCGGTTTTAGTGCTGCTTATCCTTTTGGCCTGGTTTCTTTAAGTGATCCGGATATGCCTGTTAAAGTCAGAATTATGACTTATAATCCCCTGATCCCTGGTGATGCAGATAAAAGCGGAATACCAATAGCTATACTTAAGTTTGAAATTGAAAATATCACAGATCAGTCTTTTCCCGTTTCTATATGTGGAAGTATGCAGAATTTTATAGGGG
Source organism: Bacteroidales bacterium (assembly GCA_029935275.1). Classification (GTDB taxonomy): domain Bacteria; phylum Bacteroidota; class Bacteroidia; order Bacteroidales; family VadinHA17; genus JANTGF01. The sequence goes on from JAOZKQ010000434.1 coordinate 2,127, forward strand.
AGGATGGTGCCTCTGGTTTGTCCATAGCAAATAAAAATTTGTTTAAGGATGAAAATGGACTTAAGGGTATATATATGTACTCTGAAGGCGTGGATTCAACACTTGAGCAATGGGGTACAATTGCCCTCAGTACTCCTTCAGGTGATCAGGATATAAGTTATAGAACAAATTGGAAGCCACAACGATGGGGATCTTCGGTACTCGATTATTGGGATGATTTTACTGCGGATGGTATCTTAGAGGAACGGGAAGAGACAGGAGAGAGTAAACCTATGGCGTCATTGGCATCTCAGATAATTTTGGAACCGGGAGAAACAAGAGAAATATGTTTTTATATCACCTGGCATTTTCCTAATCGTAAATCCTGGGCTATCTCAATGATGAAAAATTATTATACAACCCAATACAGGGATGCCTGGGATGTAATAACCAAAATTGAACCTCTGCTACCTGTCCTTGAGAAGGAGACAAAAGAATTTGTAAATGCTTTTATTAAGAGTGATTTACCGGAGGTGGTTAAAGAGGCGGCACTCTTTAATGTGAGTACACTTCGTACCCAAACATGTTTTCGCCTTGATGATGGAAATTTTTATGCATGGGAAGGATGCAATGA
>JAOZKQ010000435.1 GCA_029935275.1 Bacteroidales bacterium
ATTCCAGATCATCCTGGGCCTTAATTGCAGAAAAACACAGGGTTGAAACTGTATTACCTGGAATTTCAGCTAAGGGAGACATTGTAATCAACACCGATGAAACATATATTGGGCTGGATGAGGTTGAGGTACTTTCAGATACCAGGGAGCTTTACAGGAACTTAAAGAAGCAAATTGGCTGGATAGATTCGCCAAAAACAAAAGCAGTTTATGGTTTTGTGGGTAAGGAAGGGATACTGGAGTTAACCGATTTAAAGATTGGTGTAAAGACTGATTTTGCAACGGTAGCAATAAGTACTTTAACCGATGAACCTATTAGCAGATCAACGAACATGCTCCTGACAGCAGTAGGCAGAGCTGAAAACACGAATATGAAATATAATGAGGAGCATACGCAGGTGTTGGACCTTGGTCACGGCCCCATACAGGTTGAAATCATTGAAGCCACCATCGAGATTAAGACAGACAAGAGTGATCTGCGTGTTATGTCAATCAATCCCCAGGGATTCATAACCGGTTACATGCCTTCAGAATATAAAAATGGAATATTCAGATTTGAAATAGGGAAAGAGTTTCAGTCAATCTATTATTTGATCCAAAGTTTTTAACTTAAAATAACTATTCAGATGAAAAATGTAAAAAAGAAGAATGTACTTGTACTATTTTTTATGGTGCTGGGTTTTGCGATGAATCTGCATGCCCAGAAATTACTTATAGGTACTGCCGAAACCGACATAACCCCCACATTACCTGTAGCTCTGGTGGGGCAATTCCACTTGCGAATAGCGGATACTGTAGAAACACCTTTAACAGCCAACGTGGTGGCCCTGGAATCACGGGATGAGAATAATTCGCTGGATATTGCTATAATGGTTTCCTGCGATGTGGTATTTATCCCTGTTGTTTATACCAAGATGGTTCGCGATGAAGTAAAAAAGCAGTTACCAGACTTAGATGTAAGAAAAATATTCCTGAATGCAACACATACACACACTGCACCAGTTTTATCCAATGACTCAAATTCCACATTTCTATACCCGATTCCAAAAGAAGGTGTTCTTCAGGTTGAAGAATACCGGGCTTTCTTTGTTCAACAGGTAACTGTCGCTATTGTTAATGCATGGAAAAGCCGAATGCCAGGAAGTGTTACATGGGGCTTGGGACATGCATCAATTGCAAATAATCGTAGGGTAGTTTATTCAAAGAAGGCCCTCGATCCGGGTCCTTTTGGAAACAAAACTGCGAAAATGTATGGAAAAAGCAATTCTCCTGATTTTAATAATCTGGAGGGAATGGCAGAGGATGATGTCAATATGCTCTTCTTTTGGGATAAAAGGGGTAAATTAATTGCCATAACTATTGATGTACCTTGTCCTGCACAGGAAGTTGAGGGCCGCTTAGCTGTTAATGCTGACTATTGGCACCCTGTAAGAGAGAAGTTAAAAAAACGGTTTGGTAAGGACTTGTGCATCCTTGGATGGATTGGTGTGGCAGGCGATCAGTCACCACATATTATTTATCGCAGATCAGCTGAAGAACGAATGAGAAAATTACGTAATCTAAGCCGTTTGGAAGAAATAGCGAGGCGTATTGTTTTGGCTGTAGAAGAGACCTATGAAGCCGTAAAATACGAAGGGCTTACAGATGTGCAATTAACCCACAAAGTTGAAACACTCAATTTACCAACATTCATAATATCGGAAAACGAGTATCTCTTTGCAAAAGCAGAACGTGATAAATATGCGGCCATAATAGACGCAGACCTAAATGAAGCTGAAAAAGTTTTAACACGCAAGACATGGAATGCTGATGTTGTTAAGCGCTACGAAATGCAACAAAAAGACCCTCCTGTGCTGGAAACGGAGGTACATATATTGCGCATAGGAGACATCGTGATATGCACCAATCCATTTGAGCTTTTCACTGACTTTGGAATTGCCATGCAGGCACGCAGTAGGGCTTTGCAGACTTTTACCATACAACTTGTTGGATCCGGACATTATGTACCTACAGAAAAGGCTGTTATTGGAGGAGGCTACAGTGCTATTCCACAAAGTTGTCCTTTAGGCCCTGAAGGTGGTCAGATATTGGTGGATAGGACCGTAGATCTGATCAATGAAATATTTACTGTTAATAAATAATTTTTGACTTATGAAAATATTACATTTTCTGACAAATATTTTGTTTGCATTGATTCTGATAAGCTGTCATACTGTGCAAAAAAAGGAACAGCGGCAACCCAGTATTTTGTTCATTGCAGTGGACGACCTTAGGCCTGAACTGGGCTGTTACGGGCAGCTACAGATAAAATCTCCCAATATTGACAAACTAGCTGCGGAAGGATTAACTTTTATTAATGCTTACTGTAATGTTCCGGTATGCGGAGCTTCCAGAGCAAGTCTGCTAACAGGAATCCGGCCGTCAATGAGTAGGTTTGTAAATTGGCATACATATGCACAGGATGATGCACCCGATGCAATTAGCTTACCTGAACATTTTAAAAATAATGGATACTATACGCTGTCGCTGGGTAAAGTTTTTCATCATATTGATGATATGACTGAAAGTTGGTCAGAAAAACCCTGGAGTCCTGTAGAAGAAACTGGTTACCTGGATTATATTTCTAAAGAGAACAAAGAAATCATGGCCTCTATCGCTGAAAGAGGCTTCCCTTTTGAAATCGTAGATGTTGATGATGAGTCATATCATGATGGTAAAATAGCATTACGAGCTATTGAA
>JAOZKQ010000436.1 GCA_029935275.1 Bacteroidales bacterium
TTAATGTGAAAACAAATCTGGATTATTTTCGTTATATTAATCCATGTGGTTTTGTTGATAAAAGTGTTACTTCCCTGGAAAAAGAATTGGGAAGAGAAGTTAATATGGAAGAAATTAAAAATATTTTAAAGCATAACTTATCCAATGTTTTTGGATTTAGGATAGAGGAGTAATTGGAATTATGGAAAAGAGATGGCTAATTAGAGAGCAGGGTGAAAGAAATGAAGTTGAGGCGTTGAGGGATGCTTTAAATGTAGATTTGGTAATTTCAACCCTGCTAGTACAAAGAGGAATAAAGACCTTTGACGAAGCAAAAAGTTTTTTCAGGCCACAACTGGAGGATTTGCATGATCCTTTTTTAATGGAGGACATGACACAGGCAGTTGACAGGATTGGTTCGGCAATGAACCGCCATGAAAAAATACTTGTCTATGGTGATTATGACGTGGATGGGACAACTGCCGTAGCACTGGTATATTCTTTCCTCACTAAGCATTATGATAATGTGGGCTTTTATATCCCCGATCGTTATTCTGAAGGTTATGGAGTATCTTCTAAAGGTATTCAATACGCAAAAGAAAATAACTATTCCCTTATTATTGCATTGGATTGCGGAATTAAAGCAGTCGATAAGGTGAAAGAGGCAAGTAAACTGGATATTGATTTTATTATTTGTGATCATCATACACCCGGTGACGAGATTCCGGGAGCTGTTGCTGTTCTTGATCCGAAAAGAAAAGATTGTAATTATCCATTTAAGGAGTTGTCGGGATGTGGTGTTGGTTTTAAGTTGGTTCAGGCATTTGCAAAAATTCACGATATCCCTTTTGATGAATTAATCCCTTTACTGGAATTTGTGGCCGTAAGTATTGCTTCGGATATTGTTCAAATAATTGACGAAAACAGGACTCTGGCCCATTTTGGTTTAAAACAGCTTAATGAAAATCCTAATCCCGGTCTAAAATCAATTCTGAAAATTGCAAATCTTGATAAAAAGGAATTGGACATAACTGAGCTGGTTTTTAAAGTAGGACCCCGCATTAATGCAGCAGGCAGGATGAAAAGCGGATCAAGTTCAGTAGAACTGTTAATTGCAGATAGTTTTACCAAAGCATATACACTGTGCAATAAAGTAAATGGTTATAATATTGACAGGCGGAAGGTAGATCAGGAAATTACCGGACAAGCCCTTCAAATGATATCTGGCAATCCGAAGCTTCTGAATAGTAAATCTACGGTACTTTTTAATCCCGACTGGCACAAAGGGGTGATTGGCATTGTGGCTTCACGTATGATTGAGACCTATTTTAAACCTACAGTAATTCTTACTTCTTCCAATGGATTTGCTACCGGATCAGCCAGGTCCGTGCCCGGTTTTGATTTGTATAAGGCAATGCAGTCATGCAGCCATTTGCTGGAAAATTATGGTGGTCATATGTATGCAGCTGGCCTGACCTTAAAAACGGAAAATGTTGAATCCTTTACTGAATGTTTTGAAAAGGTGGTTAGTGAGACAATAACAGAGGATCAGCAGGTTCCGGTCATTAATATAGACATGGAACTGCAGTTAAACCAGATTACCGAAAAGTTTGTTCGTATCCTTAAACAATTTCGTCCATTTGGACCAGAGAATATGGCACCGGTTTTTGCAAGCAGAAATTTGTATTCCGGACAGGGCACCCGTTTGGTTGGTGGAAATGGGGAGCATATAAAGCTGGAACTTTTTTCAGATGATGGCTTAAGCATGCAGGCCATTGCTTTTAACCAGTCACATAACTATGATGTGATTCATAAGGGGCAAAGCTTTGATATTTGCTATACCATTGAAGAAAATGTTTTTATGGGGAAGACAACGCTCCAATTAAATATTAAGGATATAAAAGCTTCAGAGGAATTGTAGGTTTGAAGCTATTTTCAGAAGGAATAGTTTTACGAAAGTACATAACCGGATGCTAACAGGTCGAAGTGAACAAAAGTTTGAAGTACTTAAAAACAATTTGTAAATTAACTTTAGGCAATTTAGGCATTTAAAATTTTAGGCACCAGGTTTTTGGCTTAGTTTAGATCTATCCTGAAAGCGGCTTTATAACCCCGGACTTTTCCAGATTGGTCATATACCTCATAAGCAAGCATAATGGATTTTACTATTTTAGTCATTTTCATATTAGCTTCATCAAAATACCAGTCTTCAATAAACTGGATCTCCCCAATCTTCGACTTGTCAAAATCTTCTAGTTTTTTCAGGGCATTGAATTCTTTCATACTCATTTTCTCATCAGTATGATAATTATATGCAGTTACTTTACCACTCTCCACAGCTTTAAAAATAAAATCAACCAACACCTCTTTATTTAGTTTCTCCAGTTTTTCGGTGGACCATCTATCCTCCGGGTCAGGGTTCTTAATTACTACTTCATAAATTATGGGATTAGCAATCAGACCACCGTTTGCCCCGGATATAGTTAATTGATCCTGCTTATTTCCGGTATGTTTTTGATCTTCATTAGCCTGCTTACAGCTGGTAAAGCTTATTAGAAATAAAATGCCTGTAAATGTTAAAAGAGAAAGTTTCATAGTGCTGAATATAAATTTGATTTTGTTATCATGGGAGCCTCTTGTTATTTGAAAGTCAGAGGTTTCCCTTTTACAGATTCGTTTATTTCTCCATTTTCATAAACCAGTTTCCCATTAACAATTGTACTGATAACTTTTCTGTGAAATGTCTGTCCTTCAAATG
>JAOZKQ010000437.1 GCA_029935275.1 Bacteroidales bacterium
GTTTATATTGATCATGATTATCAAATACTAAAGCATGATATTCCGCTTAGAAATGCCACCGTTTCATTGTATCAGCAATCACAGTTGGTGTATGGACCTTTCGAAACCAACTCCAACGGCCAGGTTAATTTTGCCAGTATCGATACAGGAAAATATGATTTAAGAATCATTAAACCTGTAAAAATTCCCGGAAACAACCCGGGAACAACCATTTTAGACAGTTTAGGCATAACAAGCACTATTCAAATCGGGCCGGGTACGAACACCAGAACGATTCAATTTCCTGATTCATTGATAACTGAGAAGTATCAGGATATTTATAACCTGACCCATATAACCAAAACCAGTTGGGAAGATTCACATACCTTTTACTATCCTGCGGAAAATGATGTTCACTCAATGCTGGATTCCTGGAAGACTAATCTTCCTTTAAATTCCCCATCATCTGTAAGCCGGTTAATTTTGGCTGAAGGCCTGACATATCAAATGTTTGACGGCGGATATTCCATAGGTAAGGAGTTCATGGCAGACATAGGAGAACTAATAAGCCTCGTTTCATATTCTGAGAACTGGGGAACAAGTATTGCGGAAATATTAAAGGATCTTATTATAGCCCTTGCTACCGATAACCCCCTGCCAATTCTCAAAGATATCCTAATGGAAGTGTTGCAGGAGTTCTTACAGAATATGTTGCTAAGTTTAATTACAGATGGTGTACACCACGTTTCAGCTGAAATTGGTCAGCCCGGTGAAACAATCGTCAACTCTGCCTGGGATGTAATAAAAAGCAACTACACAGGATGGTCTTTAGATTTTTTTTCAGCGTCAGATTGGGAAGATAAGGCAGGAGATGTTTATAAAGAGCTCAAAGATCCGATTTTTCAAAAGGTGTATATTAATTTAATGACAGATAACAAAATTAAAAAAGCTTTGGATTACTCATATAATTTTCAATATAATGGTGAATTTAGGGATGCCTACAATAATAGTAACAATTTTATTGCCAACAAATTAAATGTTATTGAAAATAAAAAAGACATATGTGCAGGATTACGTGTTTCAGCAGATTTATTTAATAAAGCTGCCTCTGTTATGCAGGTCCTTGAGCTTATTCCTGGCATCCCGGGCCTTGATATCATTGTTGCAATTGGTACAGCCATGCAAATCACGGCTTATGTTGAGGTGTTATCTGCTTTGGGAATTTCAGGTTATTATTTTTTTACATTACCCGATGATATTGACAATGCAATTGAAGGAATATACCAGATGAATCTAAAGGCGTCCTCAAATCTACGAAAACCAACATATCCTTTTCGAAGAGAAAAGGCTATTCCTCTGGTTGTTGAAAAATTAAAAGAAAATCTTGAAACTAATACTTCAGCGTATGACTCTATTCTGATTGAAATTAAAAACCGGATTAATTCAGGAGATGAAATCAACGCAGTTATGTTACTAAGTGACCTGATGCAGGCTGAAAATGATTTACGTAGTTCTTTTATTACAGCCTCCGCACCGGTCCTTTCTGTAGCAAGTTTAGCCAGGGATAGCCTGAGTGATTTCCAACCGATGTATGATTCGCTGAAAAGCAGTTATGCAATTGCCGGGGAAAATCGTTTAAAAAATTATTTATATGTATTGTTCTCTCCAACAGACAGCAGTCAGGCAATGAAGGATTCCATTTCCGCACAAATAGACAGATCATCCAACAGTAATCAGGCCTTGAAAAATCAAATTCTTTCTACGCTGAACACTATCTCTGATATAGATATTCCTGCTATTGTTGTAGCCAATTTAAGTAAGCAGGATAAATTTGGTTTGGAAGCAGATGAGACAAGCAACATTCAGGTTCAGGTACAGAACGTTGGATCCTTACCGGCCGAAAACATAAGTATTGTAATAAAATGTAACCCGGCTATTCAAACTGCCGGTTCTGACAGTATTTATGTCGGGAACTTATTACCGGGAGAGAAATCATCAGTTTATACCTGGACCGTAAGTACCGTCAGCTCAGAATATATTCGTGGTATCTGGACAGCAGAAATTCAGTCCTCTAACGCAAAAACATATTCTACTAACGGTTCTTTCAAAATTGTGACTGAGGCTACGGGAATAAAGGAACAAAACAATCCTGTTAAAAAAGATGTTTACAATTATCCCAACCCGTTTAATCCGGATATTGAATCCACAACTATTCACTACAGCTTAAAAACAGCTGCAGAAGTTACACTCAAAATATACGATACCAGTGGAAAAATAGTTTGCGTCCTTTTAAACAAAGCTCCCAGATTAGGTAATGCAGAACATTTAATTCGCTGGAATGGTAAAAACAACAAAGGCATGGTTGTTCCTGATGGAATGTATTTATATGTTATTGAAACGGGCAACCATGAAAGTTTAACCGGTCGCATAATTGTATCAGACTAAATTTTTAATGTAGTGAGGGGTTGACTACGAGTCACCCCCTCACTTTTTTTTTTGCAATATCCCATGAATATGGTATTGACAGCTCGCTTTTTACATTTTAACTTTATTGTTGAATTAAGGGATAAAAGAAAATAGCCATATCAGAATAAGCAAAAACAGATAATAAAAATCAATTTGTTAAATTTTAAATAAATTTAATCTTATGAAGCAATTATTATTTATACTCTTTTTTATTCCCATAGGGTCACAGGGATTTTCTCAGTTCAAAGCAAACATGGAAAATGTAATATCCGGAGACAAGGAGCTTT
>JAOZKQ010000075.1 GCA_029935275.1 Bacteroidales bacterium
AATTATCGTGCTAACCCTTGTCAATATTAGAAACCTTTAATTAAAACCCGTTATATAGCATCCCTTATGGCAAAATAACCAGAATTTCCACCGTGTTAGACTCAATTATTATACCTCTAATTTACATTTTATCAATAAGTTCAGAAGATTGGTTATTATAAAAGGTAAAATAAATCCCAAAATTTTTATAACCTTTTTTTGTATTTTACATATAATTAAATGAAAATATAACACTTAAAATAATTAACATTTAATTTATTTTGTATGAAAAAGATTACATTTTTAATGACAATTTTTACCACAATGATTTTCACAAGTTGTGAAAAAGAAAAAGCACCAATGCAACTATCTGAATTTTTTATTGGAGAATGGGTTAACGATGATTTGGAAGAACTAGGTGATGATGGTCTGCTGTATGCCACATTCACCAAAAACGGATATACATTGAGATTTATCGTAAATGGAACGCCAGTTGTAATACCGGAGGCTCACTATTTAGTTGATAATGAATTGAATCAACTCACTATTGATGAACCTGATTTTGGATCAGCATTAAAATCATTAAGTCTCGTATTAGGCGATGACCCAAGTCAAAATAAATTTAATGTAGAATGGACAGAAGGTAACAATACTACAATGCTTTGGAAAGATTTAGTGGAAAATGACTATTGGTTAAAATGGACAAGAGTTACGGATTAAACTAAAAAAGATTACACAGGAGCTACTATGCTACCTGATATAACAGAGGTATATGGTACCATAATAATAGACTAAATCTAGCTGCTGAAGTTATTTCAGTAATGATACGGATTTTCCCAGAGGGATCATAATGTGACAAGTCCGCGCCAGCGGTGGATAACAGTTTCTATTGCCAAACGTTCCCATGTCCACGGACGATGGGAAGTTTTACTTCAACAAAGGAGGGGAATTGATACGTATATGATTAGGCAAATGTACCCTTCGACATGCTCAGGGTACCAGGGCCAAATGAGAATAAATGTTTCCTAATTTGTCTTAGAAGCTCTGAAAGAGCGTAATATATCAGCCCGGGGTGAAACCCCGGGTAAGGATGTAAAAATGTAAAACCGGCGCAATGAGATGGCAGGTAGAAGAATAAAGCTAAGCAGCGCCGAAATATATATTGTCGTCTTTTTTGGTACCACGCGAAAGGATTCGCGCATCGGCAGTTTCTATTTCCAAACGTTCCCATGTCCGGGGACGATGGGAAGTTTTGCTTTAAAGTCAGTGTAGCAGGTAATTATAACAATCCCGGCGCAATGAGATGCAAGGCAAAAGAATTAATAGTTATGTAGCACCGGAACAAAATAGTATCATCTTTTTATTTTTATGGTACCCACGCGAAAAAATTCGCGCAATACCGAGAGGGCTGATATAGATACAACATGCGCAATCTGTACCGATAGTCACTAACTGATAAAGTAGGTTATTACTCTATAACAAACCAATTATACCAGTTTGGCTTTACCTCCACTTCAATCTCAATCTCATATTCGCGGTTGAGTTGGTAAGATATTGATTGGTTTCCCTGCTCCCGAATATTGGCAGTTTCTGTAATTCCTGTATAATAGAGTGGTACTTTAATTTTCTTTTTTATGACATTATCAGTTGGATTGAAAACAAGTAAAAATCCCTTTTCCTTTAATTCCGGGTTTACATGCATCATATAATCCAGATCTCTTCCATCTGCTCTTCTTATGTGAATAATATCACTTTCCAGAATAGCCCTGTATTTTTTAAACCATTTAACCACACCTTGTACCATTTTTTTTGTTTCATCAGTATCGTAAAGCCTTTTTCCACGAAGGACAGATTGCAGGCCCATACCAAGATTACTAACCAGCATCATTTCATAATGGTCGAGATGCTCATTTAATGGCTCAATGGTAGCAGCAGCTCCACCACCATGGTATTGTAGCAAAGGAACAAATGACCAGCTCATTCCAGGTGTTTTTTCCCAAGTCCCGTCAAAAATATTCTGACGGGTATGCACCAATTGCTCCCTACGAGGTAATGACCAATTGTTTTCCCGATAACCAACAGCAGTTTGGTTCCCACCTGTAAGAAAATAATGATCGGGTAAACGCAAATGGATACCTTCGGATTTACACCATTTATAAAAGTCGGTGGTAATTTCCCATTGTTTATATTGGGAGTCGGCTAAACCATTATGTCCCGGATGGGTAGTTGAAGCACAAACATCTCCGGGATATGGACCATCCTGAGTAAAGGTTTTAAAGCCTGTTTCGTTGAAAAACTGAATCAATTTTCCAAAATATTCCAGCCCCCACTCACTTCCGGCACATGGAGCATTCCCAAACCTGGCGAACCCTCCACGTTTACCTGTCTGGGGATTTATTACATCATCCTTTTCGCTTACCCTTCTGGAAGAGAATAAGGAATATCCTCCTAGTTTAATTCCTAATCTATCAGCATAAACAGCATAATCTTTAAACTTCGCCAGGTTACCAGCTTTGTTATTTTCCATGTTCAAACGGCTTCCAAAAGAAAAATTAAGCATCTCATAACCAACCTCATTACATTGGTGCAAAGCATTTTTTACTTCTTCTGGTTTTGAACTGGTAAGGTGGAACATCATTGGGTTTTCAGTAATCCAGGGAGCAATGGTACGTTTCATTTTGCGAATGTGAAGACTTCTTCTTTCTTCCTCCCTTGAATCAATGGGTAAAATGAATCCTCTTATTGACTCCATCTCTTCTTTGGGTTTCACAACTACATGGTATTCATGCTCAGGATATATTTGCACAGTATTAAGAATATCCTGATTCCAGGAAATTTGCGTAATATAATCCTGGTCAGTTCCCCAATGAACGGACGAACTGCTTGCTATTTCACCATTCTGATTCCCAAATGCATAATCGGTTTCAAGATAAACATTTGGTTTTTTTCTAAACTCAGGATGACCCTTGTAACCTCCTGATGGCTTGTAATCAGCAAATTTTAAATATTCAGAAACGATATTATTGACTATGATTTCTTCGGAAGAATTATTTTGGATAGTTACCCATTTTGAAAGAACGGGTACACCATCATACAATTCATAGTTTACCGAAATTGTAATGTCGTTTAAAATGTTTAATTGCCTTTTAAGTTCCTCAACTTTTTCTTCTTTAACAGTACTATAAACAGCAAACTCCTGTACTTTTAACCTTACTATTTTACCAATTACATCATTGTCTTTCCCATCGGCGTGTTTACCAAGTTTGCCAACTCTTGCAGCAATAGGCGATGAATTATTTTCCAGGCTTACAGTATGAAGTGTTTTCCATTTTTCCCCAACAGGGGCAGCCTCGCAATAGACATCATTGCCTTTAATCCTGAATCGTAATTTCCAGGGTTTATTAAATGTTACATCCTGTTTAAATCCTGCTCTGGTATTTTCATTTTTGCCATCATAAACCAAAAACTTAAAAGGAGTTGTATTTGCTCCCTCTTCGGTTCCGGTCCTCATATTGAACTTAATGATTTGATTCTTCCAAACTAAGGCTAATCCGGCACCCCACGAGCTACTTTCATCAGTCCCGGGATCAATAATGGCTTCAACAATACCAACATTTTCAGGCAACTTGTATTCGGCATAAACGGCAGTGTTTTTTGGTGTGTAAATTTCACCTGGTTTCCCCTCATTAATAAAGGAACTTCGTGGGTGGCTATTGCTTATTTTGATGATCCTTTCTCTGTTGAGCGAAGTATAATCATCATAAACTAATCGTTCGCGTCCTGTTTCACTATTTGATGATAGTTTTAGTAAAGCATCAACAGGAATGTCATTCATTGCATAATCCATCTGTAAACGAACACCCTTAGGCGGCCAATTGGTATTTGATGCAGGCCTGATTTGTTTCCAATCGAATCTTTTTTCGGGCTTGCCAATGCTGAAGTTTTTCAACGAAAATGCAAAAGGCGAAGCTTTTAAGCTGTCAATCCAGTCGGTATATAAAAAAGCCAGGTTGGCTTGTCCTTTCAATCCACCTACCTCTACATTGAAATTATTTATTTGAACAGTAGCTTCAGGAGTAACCGCCCGAATCAATTCCTCCTGATCGGATAATATTTTAAAACTTGTGGTTGCCGCATTGGGCGAGATTCTGAAAGTGCGCGAAATAATACCGTTGGAAAGGACAATATCTTTTCCATCCTTACTTCTGAATACTCCCGATTTGGTTTCAACTTTATGAACTAACCAGTCATTCTTTATCCCATTGGTATAAGCACCTTCAACAACAGGTAAAGCATTGACCCTGTTTTTTACTTCTTGCCCAACTGCTGTATAAAAACAAGTTACTAAAAATGCCAGGATAAATAATATTTTATTCTTCATGATTTGCTTTTAATGAATAATACAAATTCAAAAATAATTAAGCCCTGTTATACCAATTGTTCTTCAAAATGCCGCATAGCAAATTTTGAAGTTTACAATGGTTAATGCCGATACTACAACAAACGAGTAGACTGAGCGAAGTGACAGTATTCGACATTTGGTTGTTAAATCGGTATTACAACGCTCCTTTCATCTCAAAAACGGTGGCGTATTTGTTTGTCCTTTTTGCCGGCACATTCAATATAAGTTTATCATTATTTTGCTTAAAATCAATTTTTTCATTACTACCTAACATCTTAATCGAACTAATTTTATTTGGTGTATATTCTGATTTTAATCCTAATGATGGCAATTCAATAGCTCCTTCTTCCGGGTTCATCACAAAAACGAACAACCTGTCACCATTGGTAGTAAACCTCACTTCATTGTGCCCGTATGGCGGTGCTTTTATACCCCTTTCGTTAAATTGTTCTTTTTTCTTTTGTTGTTCCTGAGCCTTAAGATTAGTTTCACTTAAATATGTCTCCTTAGAACTTAAGCTTGAGTTTAGGTTATCACCAAATATCTTCCAGGGCTTACTGGCATAAATTGCTTCTGAATTAGTATTAACCCAGTTACCAATATCATCAAGTATCTTCTTTTGAGCAGGGGGAATTGTTCCATCAGGTAAAAGCTCCACGTTTAATAGTAAATTGCCGTTTTTGCTCATATAGTCGCAAAGTAGTTCGATAATTGTCCTTGCATTTTGTTTATATTCCGAACCAATATCTTCTTTATAGAACCATGTTCGTAAAGTTGTTATTCCTTGCCATGGCTGTTTTAAAATCTCATTTGCACCTCCACGCTCAATATCTTTAACAACTGCCTTTTCATTCCCCATTTTACCAATCACTACCTTTGTAAATACACCATGTTGTTGGTAATCTCTGTTAATAAAATATTGACATAACTCTTTTCCATATTCTTCATAAGGAAACCCATAGCCGTCAAACCAAATCATATCAACATCATATTTGGTAACCAACTCCTCATGTCGCAACAACCAGTTTTGTTTTACTCCTTCAATCCATTCAGGTGTTCTTTTTTCCGGTGGTAGCCCATACAGGTCTGCCGGATCTAATCCTTCCCACCATTTACCTATACCGTCCTCTTTTGTCATGTGCCCGTCGTAAGGTACCCCTTTCATCGGACCTGAGATGTCAGCACCAAAGGCAGAAAGCCACCAACTCAGATAACGGTCATCATGAGAGCTGACACCAAATGGAATACCGTATTTTTTAGACGATTTTTCAAATTCACCGATAATATCACGCTTAGGACCAATATTAACTGAATTCCATGGATGATAGCTTGAATTAAAGTTATCAAAATGGTCGTGATGATTTGCTAGGGCTACAAAATATTTTGCTCCAAGACTTTTAAAATACTGTAAAAGTGCATCGGTATCCAGATTTTCAGCCTTCCAATCATTGATAACATCTTTGTATCCTATTTCGGATGGATGACCATAGGTTTTGTTATGATATGAATAGGCATTTTTACCCCACAGCTGTTTTCCCACATCTTCCATGTACATATGACGGGCATACCAACCGCCACCTTCTTTAGGTTGTGTTTGTGCACCCCAATGCACCCAAATACCAAATCGGGCTTCTGTGTACCATTTCGGAAATTCATATTGCTCTCCTAGCTCTTCCCATGTAAGTTCTTTCTCTTGCGAATAACAAGTTATACTTGTTGTTATTGCAAATAACAGAAATAAAATGTGTTTCACACGTATATAATTTAGTTTAATAACTAATAATCAATCGATTATAAATCTCATTGTTGTCCTGCCGGACGGGCTTTCATTTTTGTTTTGACATCCCGCTGTGCGGGACAGACGCCAACGAAACAAAAAAGTCAAGACAGGGTATCCCCCCTGGTATTAAGGAAACAAAATAACCCCTGCGCAATGAAATATCAGGCCGAAAGATTAGCTATTTCCAAACGTTCCCATGTCCGGGGACGATGGGAAGTTTTACTTTAAAAATGGAATTTAATGCAACACCAAAACCTGTTTATCATTTAAGAGTATATCCCGTAATTTAGCATAATCCACCTCCTGTACCGCAATATCGCCATCAATGGCAAGGGATGCTGCTGTTGCAGCGGATTGACCCAGAACCATAAAAACCGGCTCCATCCGGATAGAACCATAAGCAATATGTGAGGATGAAAGGCAAACCGGAACCAAAAGATTGGTAGCTTCCTTAGCTTTTGGTACGATGCATCTATAACTTATATGGTAGGGACCCCCTGGATTAATTTCAATATCCCCTTCATTCTGTACATTACCATGTTCATCTACATAACGCTGCGTATTATGGGAATCCATATTGTATGAACCCATACCAACAGAACCAGGTGTTGGCTCAATACCACGTAAATGCAATTCGGTCATAACAAAATCACTTAGCATTCGCCTTGCCTCACGTACATAAATCTGATGAGGCCAATTACCATTATCAATAAATTCATCTTTTGATAAGCCCCATTTGTTAATTTCAACATGCACTTCTTCCGGAACCCGTGGATCATTTGCCAGAAACCAAAGCCATCCTTTCTGATAATCTTCATGTTGTCTGATAATTTCCTGTCTTTCCTCATATGAACCCTCTGGATAGGCATAATTCATTCCTATATAATCCGATGAAAAACCACCATAGTTGTTAACATCAGTTTTCCAATTAGGAGCCGGATCAAATTTATTAAATATCGTACGCCATCCTTTTTCAAAGTACCTGACCAATAACTCATATTGCTGGGGATCATAATTATGCGGCTTTTGAAAAGGGATACTGTTCTCCGGGACAGTGGTAAGGCACATCCTGAAATTATAAGCCTGAATACGATGATCGCCTTCTCCATCTTTTCCCGGGTTCCCATTATGTACCAAGGGAACCAGTCCACTTAAGGAATCGCCCGGAACTACATAAGGACTTACCGGAAACTCAAACTGGTGATAAATTGTACGTTCTTTTTGTACCCCATTGAGTGTTTCATTGTATAGGCTGTTGGCCTCACGACCGGTAGTATAACTAACTCCAGATGTAGCCATCAAATCCCCTTCATATGTAGCATCAATAAACACCCGGCCTTTATATGTTTCCCCGTTAAGCATGGTAATTGAGAGGATCCGTCTGGCATCCTTTATCACACCATTATCCCTGTCAAGCCACTGATCCCGTTTAACAGGGATTCCCGCTTCAGCAATCATTTTTTCAAATGTTTGCTCTGCAACATGTGGCTCAAAAACCCACATTGCATCATCTTCCTTTCTGTAATGGGAATATTCCTCAGGTTTCTGATAAATCCATGCTTCAGGTTTATCATAATAATTCTTAAGCCTCTGGTAAAATTCACGTGATATTCCACCAACTG
Source organism: Bacteroidales bacterium (assembly GCA_029935275.1). Classification (GTDB taxonomy): domain Bacteria; phylum Bacteroidota; class Bacteroidia; order Bacteroidales; family VadinHA17; genus JANTGF01. The sequence continues at coordinate 7,784 of JAOZKQ010000075.1, forward strand.
TCTCTTTAAGGCCGGAATCGGTCCAACCCAAACCACCGGAGGTCATACCTCCCAGGTGTTTATCCGGACAAACCAGGATAACCGATTTACCCATCCGTTTAGCCTGTATAGCTGCAACAACAGCTGCAGATGTTCCTCCATAGACTACCACATCATAATTTTGGTTAACACTTTTTGACTGAAAATTACAGCCAGAGATAGAAAACATCACTCCGATTAGAAAAAAATAGATTGTTCGCATAGCTTTAATTAATTATTGGTTTCAAATCTAATCAATAAGAATACAATATAGAACCAATTTCTTAATAATTCCTTATCTTTGAAATATTCCTATAATTTCTAATAAAAAATCGACACAAAATGTTCAAAACAATACTTTTAACAGGTTTTATTTTAGCAGGTTTCTATGCCTGTAACTCTTCAAAGTTAAATAAAGCAGAGATTGCGATGGATGATTTTTCCGGGGCAATCTGGATTACAGACACGATGCCACTTCCACAGCTGGATTCCCTTTTCTATCTGGACAATCCGGCACCCATATTTCGTAAAGAATTTAATGTAAAAAAGGATATTAAATCAGCCAAATTGTTTATTACTGCTGCAGGTTATTACCAGGCTGCCATAAATGGAGAAAAAGCAGGCAAAAATTATCTTGAACCTGCCTGGACAAATTTTGCAAAAAGAGTTTATTACACGGAATATGATATAACTGAAAACCTTATAAAAGGGAAAAACTGCATCGGTATTAGCCTGGGAAATGGATTTTACAATCCTTTACCAATGAAAATGTGGGGAAACCGGAACCTGAGAGAAGCCCTTCCTGTAGGGAAACCACAGTTTATTGCAAGGCTGAAACTGGAATATGCTAATGGAAAAACTGAAACCATCCGAACAGATAAATCCTGGAAGTTTTCATACGGACCCATTCTTAAAAACAATGTTTACCTGGGGCAGGTATATGATGCAGGAAAAGAATTACATGGCTGGAACAATACTGGTTTTGATGATAAAAAATGGGGCAAGGTACTTGAAGTAAATGGTCCGGGCGGACAACTGGAAAAGGGCTTTTTCCCTACAGTGCAAGTTACAGATATAAAAACTCCGATAGCAATTTCAGAACCGGCAAATAAGGTATTTATTGTTGATATGGGTGTTAACTTCACCGGCCTGTACAGAATTAAATTAAAGGGCAATCCGGGTGATATAGTCCATTTTCGCTTTGGTGAAAGAATTTATG
>JAOZKQ010000076.1 GCA_029935275.1 Bacteroidales bacterium
TACAAATTCCAGGATTTACATTCATAAAACCACCTTTTGCCCTATCCCATGGAGGAGTAGCAATTCTAATGTTCAGCATTACAATATTACCCTCAGCCGGATAGTTAGCCATAGAATATGCACGATAAGTCTCTTCAGGATTCTTCATTTTTAAATCCCACATATTAAACTTATCCCACTCATCCCTGTATTCCTCCTCAATATCCATATCCTTAAAATTCACAATAATCTTAGGGACATCAATTTGTACATATCCACCCGACTGAAAATCAAGAACTTCACCATCAGGAAGCTTTACTACAAATTCTTTAATAAATGTTGCTACATTATGATTTGAAACAACTTCACATTCCCATTTTTTAATACCTAAAATTGCCTCTGGCACATGAATAGTTATATCTTCCCTGACTTTAACCTGGCACCCCAACCTCCAGTCATTTTGTTGTTCCTTTCGGGTAAAAAATCCGGTTTCTGTCGGAAGAATTGTACCTCCACCTTCAAGAACCTGACAGGTACACATTCCGCATGTTCCTTGTCCTCCACAAGCAGAAGGTAAATAAATTTCATTATTCCCCAGGACAGAAAGAACGGTAGAGCCAGGAAACACTTCAAATTCCTTGTCGTTTACCTTTAATTTGACAGCTCCCTGAGGTATTAGTTTTTTCCGTGCATAAAGAAGCATGACCACAAGAAAGATGATCACAATTAAAAAAACGACAATACTGGTTAAAATAACTGTAAGAGATGTGGATAAAAAAATCATTTCGACTTCGTTTTAAATTGTCAATTAAAGTTTAATGCCCATGAAACTCATAAAGGCAATGCCCATTAAGCCGGTAATAATAAAAGTAATACCCAGTCCCCTTAACGGAGCTGGAACATTAGAGTAACGTATTTTCTCTCGTATGGCAGCAATTCCAACAATCGCCAGGAAGAAACCAAGTCCTGAACCTAATCCGAAGGAAGTAGCCTCTGCAATATTTTGATATTCCCTTTGTTGCATAAACAATGAACCACCAAGAATGGCACAATTAACAGCAATCAAAGGAAGAAATATTCCTAATGATGTATATAATGCAGGAGAAAATTTTTCGATAACCATTTCAACTAATTGTACCATGGAAGCAATTACCGCAATAAACATTATAAAAGAAAGGAAGCTAAGGTCCACATCAGCAAATCGCTCTCCAAGCCATACCAGGGCTCCTTTTTTCAACAAGTAATTATGCAACAAATAATCTATCGGGACTGTAATACCCAGTACAAATACCACTGCGATCCCAAGTCCTACAGAGGTTTTTACAGTTTTTGAAACAGCAAGGTATGAACACATGCCTAAGAAATAGGCAAATACCATGTTATCAATAAAAATGGATTTAATAAATATATTGATCAAATTTTCCATTGGGAAATTATTAAAGTTTCAAATAATTTAATCTTCAATTAATTCTCTATTCCGGCTCCTTTGAACCCAGATAATAATACCAATCACCATGAGAGCCATGGGTGGAAGAATCATTAGTCCATTATTTTCATATCCAATGTTATACAAGCCAATCTTCTCAAATATTGGAAAACCAAGTAACTCACCGGATCCTAACAGTTCCCTGAAAAAAGCCACAATAACAAGGATGATACCATAACCTGCAGCATTTCCTATTCCATCAAGAAATGCAGGCCAGGGTTTATTGGTCATGGCAAAGGCCTCCAGCCTTCCCATAATAATACAGTTCGTAATAATCAGTCCAACAAAAACGGAAAGTTGTTTACTAACATCGTAAGCATAAGCTTTTAAGAACTGATCAACCAAAATAACCATTGCTGCAATAACTGTTAATTGAACAATTATCCTTATTCTGGGAGGAATAAGATTCCTGAGCATGGAAATAACCATATTTGAAACTGCAAGAACTGCCACCACTGAGAAAGTCATAACAATAGCAGGTTCGAGCTTGGCGGTAATAGCCAGGGCCGAACAAATACCCAAAACCTGAACAGTAATCGGATTATCCTCATTCAGAGGATTAGTCAGCAGCTTCATGTTTTTTGAAGAAAATAAAGGCTCTCTGTCTTTCATAGTAAATGATTAATTCATTTGATTCTTAAAATATGCCTCATAAGGCTTTAAACAGTCTTTCAGCATGTCCTCCAGACCATTGGTTGTAAGTGTAGATCCGGTGATACCATCCACCTGGTTCATAGAAGACGGATCAGATTTCCCTTTTACAATATCAATGGAAACAAATACACCAGCCCCGGAAAAGATCTCCCTTCCTTTAAACCGATCCTGAAACCATGGAGTTGTAATTTGCGACCCAAGTCCGGGAGTTTCACCATCATGACCAAAGTTGGTACCAAAAATGGTATTAAAATCATCATTAAGTGCAACATAACCATAGATTGGTCCCCACAGGCCAGCCCCTCTGACTGGAATTACATATTCCTTCTTCTCATCATCCCGTAACCCAACAAAGATTGGCAGATTTTTTTCTTCATCAGGCTTACGTACTTCATCAACCATATTCACTTTAAAAGCATCAATTCCATCCTTGATCTCACCTTTGGAATCTACTACATAACTCTCTGTAATATATTTTTCATAAAGAGATTCTGCATCTGAAGCCGTGCTTTCAATAGTTATGGAAGCAAGTATATTCCTCATTTGTTCAATCCGAAAATTTTTCTGCTGTAGTGGCTGAAGAAGCATAGCTGCAGAAGATAATATGGCTGCAACCAGAATCACCATAACCGTAGAAAAAACAAAAATATAGGTATTACTAAAACTTTTCATAAGGCTCTTATATATATATTATGCTTTAATCTTAATTCTCTTAAGCCGGCTTTTAATGTTTGCCTCAACAACATAATGATCAATTAATGGAGCAAATACATTCATGAATAAAATTGCCAACATAACACCTTCAGGATATGCAGGGTTTAATACTCTGATCAATATAGCAAGTACGCCGGTTAAGAAACCATAAATCCATTTTCCTATATCAGTTTGTGCTGCTGTTACCGGATCAGTGGCCATAAATACAGCACCAAAGGCAAAACCTCCCAGGAGAAAATGTTCCCAGGCAGGAAGCTCCATGAAGGCATTCACAGCAAACAAGTTCAGAATAAGCCCCATGAACAATCCACCTGCAATCATAGAAGCCATAATCTTCCAGCTTCCAATACCTGTCCAAATTAAAATAATGGCACCAAATAATATAGCAAGCACAGAAGTCTCTCCAACTGAGCCAGGAATTATTCCAAGAAACATATTAAAAGTAGAGGGAAGATTTGATATATTACCAGCAGCAGCTTCGGCCAAAGGAGTTGCTCCGGAAAAGCCATCCACTACATTATCAGCATTTTTTACCATCCCTGAAATCCAGACAGAGTCGCCTGACATCCAGCCCGGGTATGCAAAGAACAGAAAAGCTCTTACAGTAAGGGCAGGATTTAATATATTCATTCCGGTACCTCCAAATACCTCTTTTCCAAGAATAACTGCAAAAGCTATAGCAATAGCCAGCATCCAAAGCGGTGTATCAACAGGAACAATCAGCGGAATCAGGAATCCTGACACAAAATATCCTTCATTCACTTCATGTTTCCGTATCTGTGCAAAAATTATTTCAATACCTAAACCAACCACATAAGATACAATAATCAATGGCAGGACTTTCAAAAAGCCAAAACCAAATTCTTGCCAGAAAGTAGCATCTTCACCAAAAGCCAAAAAATGCCAGTGTCCCACATTCCACATTCCAAAAAGTAATGATGGAATAAGTGCTACTATAACCAATATCATCGACCTTTTCATATCAATGGAATCTCTGATTTGAGCACCTCTTAATTTTGTTACCTCATCAGGAACGAAAAAGAAGGTTTCAATAGCATCAAAAGTTGAATGAAATGCTTCAAACTTTCCACCCTCTTCAAAGCTTGGCTTGATTTTGTCAATATAATTCCTTAAAAATTTCATTATGTATGAATTATTAATTCAAAGATAAATTCTAACCCAATTCTTTTAACATATATTCGAATCCTTTGCGCAGGATCGCCTGCACCTCAGTTTTAGAGGTACATACAAACTCACAAAGTGCCATATCCTCCTCTGCCACTTCATAAATACCAAGGTTTTCCATCAGGTCAAAATCTTCAACAATAATAGCTTTCAGAAGTTCAACAGGGTAAATATTCATCGGAAACACTTTCTCATATTGCCCGGTCATTACAAAATTACGCTTACCTCCATTCAGGTTTGTATCAAAAATGAACTCCTTTTTCGGCATCATCCAGCTAAAATAAGACATTGATATGCTAAACTTATTAAGTCTTGGCATCATCCAACCAAAAGGTTCAAAATAATTACCCTCAGGTATTACGGTTAATTGCTGATCATAATACCCAATATAACCTTCCCGGTTAATAGCCGTTCCTGTAAGTGCATTACCACTAATATATCTTAAATTAGAACCTGAAGCATTTGTTTCTACCATTTCTTTTACAGACATACCCAATTTAGTCTTATAGTAAATTGGATTTATCACTTCAGAGCCCACAAAAGCAATGATCCTTTCAACATCAAGCACACCCGTTTCAAATAAGCGACCAATCATTACAACATCTTGTGGATTAACCACCCAAACAACTTCACCCTTATTCACCGGATCAGTATGATTGATCTGAATCCCTACATTACCGGCAGGGTGCGGTCCGGCAAACTCAGTAATTTCAACATTGCTCAGTGAATTAAAAACAGAGTCATCAAGGGTATTTGCTTTAACACCTATATGAATTTTACCTTCAGTAAGTTTTGAAAGGACATCTACTCCCTTTTGAAAAACTTCATTTAGACCCTGTAATACAAAATTCATATCCGGAGCTAAGGGTGCTGAGTCAAAGCCTGAAATAAATATAGACCGCGGTTTATCCTCAGGATTAGCAATGATATTAAATGGCCTTTGTCGTATAGTTGGCCACAAACCACTGCTTAACAAAATATTTATAACATTCTCCCCTGACAAAGAAGACAAATCACCAATCTTAAGATCAACAGTTATATTCTGATTATCTGACTTAACTACCACCTCAAGAATCCTCCTCCTTTCTCCACGATTTACAGCTACCACTGTGCCACTAACAGGGGAAGTAAACTTTACCTCCGGCCTGTATTTATCATAAAATAAAGTTGAACCAAGTTTAACTTTATCATCTGGTTTTACAGCAAGTTTCGGGATTAATCCGGGAAAATCTGTTGGTTTAAGTGCAAACAACTCCGTTTCAGGCACTGAAATCAGATTAAAAACTGCTTTTCCTTTCATTCTGATATCAAGGCCTTTTTTTATTTTAACAGTCATCTGAAACTTTTAAATTTATTATCTGAAGACAAAAATATGTAATTTTCTTTTAAATCTAACTGAATAACTTTGTAATGATCAGCAAACATACAAATTTGTATTAATGTAAAGAAATAGATATGAATGAAGCTTGTGCTTTTTGGCAAAATTTAGCATTAAAAGATCTAATTTATTTTAATTCTAAAATAGGAAGAACAAGAATTAGTCTTTTAGAAAGTAAAATTAATTGATTATGCTATTTTTGTTTTTTCTTTTGAAGTCTAATTCATGTTTATCTATAAAATATATGGTTTTAATATTTTGCCACTACAGTTCTTTTTTAACTTGTTTATTAATAAACCTGCATTTTTCGAATATTACTTTTAGATATAATAATAACTCAAAATAAATAATAGATGAAATTATTCTTGTCATTTTTGGTTTTCATTCATCTCACTTTCCCTGTAATTGGTCAATCCGACCGTGGGAACATGGATTCTTTATTACATAGTAACCACATTTATTCCAATACAATAAAGACTGTTCAGCTATTTAAGGAGGGATGGCCCCTGACTTATCCAATAATAAAGCTAAATTCACAAAAAAAGCTTATTCTTAGTTTTGATGAACTATCGGACAATGTAGGAGATTATTATTATACATTTATACATTGTGACGCTGGCTGGGCTAATTCAAATTTAATAGAAACTGATTATCTTGAGGGCTTCCCTGAAAACCAAATCAGTGATTACAAGTTCTCCTATAATACCTCGGTAAAATATATTCACTATAAACTTCGCTTTCCAAATGAAGATGTAAAGTTTAAGATTTCAGGGAATTACATCTTAATGGTCTATCAAAACTATAACAAATCGAAACCTATTATCACTTTTCGTTTTATGGTTGCAGAAGATCTGGTGGATGTACAACTGACCCTGACACGACCAGCCAGTACCCAATTAAGGGATTACGGACAAGAGGTTCATGTTTCAGTAAAATATTCAAAGTTTGCCATTTTTGACCCATATAGTGAAGTTAGGGTAATGGTAACTCAAAACGGGAGATGGGATAATGCGGCTTTCTTCACCAAACCATCATTTGTCCGGGCTCAGGAGATTATATATGATTTTGACAGAAAAAACATATTTTATGGTGGAAATGAATATCGATATTTCGATATAAAAAGCTTAAGATACCAAACAGAATACGTAAGTAATATTGATTTTAAGCATCCATATTTTCATGTTCAATTATTCCCTTCCAAACCCAAAAACAGGATTTCTTATTTTTATAATGATGATATCAATGGGAAGTACTATGTAAAAATACAGGAAGGTGTAGAAGATGATGTTGAATCAGATTATGTAAAGGTTTATTTCACACTCAATATGAATTTTCCTGACACCAGGGGAGAAGTTTATATTTTTGGGGCTCTTTCAAACTGGAACTGCAGACCTGAGAACCACATGATTTATAATTCTGACACAAGGGCCTACGAAGGGTCCCTTTTATTAAAGCAGGGTTATTATAATTATGAGTATATAGTAAAGGAGAAAGGTATCCCATTTGCTAACAATACTTTAATTGAAGGCAGTCATTACGATACGGAAAATGATTATTCTACTTATGTGTACCACAGGCCTGCCGGGGCAAGATATGACCGCTTAATAGGCTCTACGCTTGGCAACTCGTTGATCAAGCCTAGATAAGCTTGGTTTTTATTAATTTAATTAACCTATACCCTATCTACCCAAATTCACAATAAACAGGAATATTTTTCTTTCTTTAAAGAATCAAAAAAATTATGAAAAAATTCATGTTATTTTGATTTTCATTTATATATTTTTGATTTCTAAAAAAATGTATAATTATTCATTCTAAACATAAAACTATGTCAACAAACACCTTACAAGTACCCCTGGCAGAGAATGAGCCCATATATTCTTATGCGCCCGGAACAAAAGAAAGAAAAGCCCTGAAAGCAGCAATTAAGGAAGCCCGCTCCAATCAGATAGAAATCCCTATGTATATTAACGGAAAAGAGGTTAAATCAGGCAAATTAGTTGATATCCATCCACCACATGACCTGGAACATACATTAGGACAATATCATAAAGGAGATTCTGTCCATGTTAAAATGGCAATTGATGCAGCCCTGGCTGCGAAAGAAAAATGGATGAAAATGCCCTGGCGATCCAGAGCGGCAATTTTTCTAAAAGCAGCTTCGCTCCTGGCAGGCCCGTATCGTTATAAAATGAATGCTGCCACCATGCTTGCCCAATCAAAAAACCCATTCCAGGCAGAAATTGACTCAGCTTGCGAGGCGATTGATTTCTGGAGATTTAACGTTCAGTTTATGTCTGAAATTTACGAGCAACAGCCAAATTCTTCGGAGCATGTATGGAATCAGATAGAACAGAGGCCACTTGAAGGTTTTATTTTCGCTCTCACCCCTTTTAATTTCACTTCAATTGCTGCAAACCTGCCAAGTGCTCCTGCAATGATGGGAAATACTGTGGTATGGAAACCTTCTAACACACAAATATACTCAGCAAGATTACTCATGGAAATTTTTATTGAAGCTGGTTTACCTGATGGGGTTATTAACCTGGTTTATGTTTCAGGACCAGTTGCTGGTAAGGAAATATTTTCCCACCCTGATTTTGCCGGCATTCATTATACAGGCTCAACAGAGGTATTTCAAACCATTTGGAAAGAGATAGGAAACAATATTAGTAAATTCAAAACCTATCCAAGAGTTGTTGGTGAAACCGGAGGAAAAGACTTTATAATGGTTCATAAATCTGCAGATCCGGCTCAGGTTGCAACAGCACTAACAAGGGGTGCTTTTGAATACCAGGGTCAAAAATGCAGTGCTACATCACGGGCGTATATACCTAATAATCTTTGGCCTGATATTAAGAATATACTTTCAAAACAGTTAGCTGATATAAAAATGGGAGGAGTTGAAGACTTCTCGAACTTTATAAATGCTGTTATTGATGAAGCTTCATTTAATAAGCTGGCTGATCATATTGACAGGGCAAATAAAGATGCTGATGCAGAAGTAATTCTTGGTGGAAAATATGATAAAACAAAAGGATATTATATTGAACCCACTGTTATTCTTACTTCAAATCCTTCTTATGTAACTATGAGAGAAGAATTATTTGGTCCTGTATTAACTATTTATGTTTATGAAGCCGATGCTTTTGAAGAAACCCTTGATATTCTTGATAAAACATCACCTTATGCATTAACCGGTGCTGTTTTTGCCAGGGAACGGGAAGTTATTCAACTGGCAACTGAAAAGCTTGTTAATGCTGCAGGAAACTTTTATATTAATGACAAGCCTTCAGGCGCTGTAGTTGGGCAACAGCCATTTGGAGGTGCCCGTGCCTCCGGCACAAATGATAAAGCCGGATCAGCTATAAACCTTTACAGGTGGATTTCCCCCCGAACCATAAAAGAGAATTTCCTACCTCCGGCAGACTACCCTTACCCATTTATGGAAGACGATAAAGATAATAATGAATAGGTTTTCTTTATAGAACAACATTTTAACCTGAGTTCGATATAATGAATATCTTACAGAAAGCATTTAGTAGGTGAGATTTTGATTATAAAAACAGAAGTAATAATGGATTATTTCGAAGGTTTT
>JAOZKQ010000438.1 GCA_029935275.1 Bacteroidales bacterium
GCCTGGGCTAAATTTTATAAGGATTATAAATTTAAAATAGCCTCATGGGGCGATATACAAAAGAGTTTTGAAGCAGTAAGCGGAGAAGACCTGCAAGCTTTCTTTACTCAATGGATTCAGGGGAAAGGTGCTCCTTACATAAAACTATCAGAAATTAAATCAACCGGTAATGGAGCCGGATATAAGCTATCTTTTAAGTTGGAGCAAATCCAGGAGACAGGGCTATTTAGCCTGAATATTCCGGTAGCTGTTTTTTTTGAAAATGATAAGGAGGTGAAGTTTTTTAGTGTAAGCTTTGATCAGCCTGATCAACATTTTCTTTTTAGTCTTGATAAAAAGCCTGTAAGAATTGAAATTGATCCGACTTTTCAGGTTTTTCGGAGACTTGACAGGCAGGAAGTCCCAACTACGCTTACTCAGCTTTTTGGAGCTAAAGAGGCCATAATTGTACTGCCCTCAGAGAGCCCAATGTTTGAAAGCTATAAAAAACTGGCTGAGACCTGGAAAAGTTCCCAGTCAGCTCAGGGTAAACTGTTGTTTGTTAAATCAGATAAAGACCTGGAGCAATTGCCTGCAAAACCAGTATGGGTGCTTGGCTTTGAAAATAAGTTTGCCCCAAAGGCTGAGATTCCACAGCTTTATGCAAATGCTTTATCCCCGGAGGACAAGAGTCTAATAAATAAACTAAGAGAAACCGGCGCCTTGACTTATGCAGTAGAAAGTCCTGTAAGTAAAGGTTTTACACTGGGCTTTGTTGCAGCAAATAATGCAGAATCTATTGCGGGCCTTACCCGAAAACTTCCGCATTATGGGAAATATTCGTATCTTGGCTTCGAAGGAAATGAACCTACCAATGTATGGAAAGGAATATTTCCTGCGCTTGGGTCGCCTCTGAATTATTCGATCCCTTACGAAGGGGAAACCATTCCGGTAAATGCAAAGATAATTCCACGTAAAGCATTGAGTGAAGTTAAATAAATTGCACCTTTTTTATAAATTAAACCTATAATGAGATTGAAAATATAATAAACCTTAATTTTAAAAATTATACTTATGAAATATTTTTTGTTTTTTTCTTTATTGCTACTTGCAGTTTCTTGTAAACAAAGTGGGATTGATAACCCTGAAATAAGCATTGAAGAGTTGAATAGTCACATTACTTTTCTTGCTTCAGATTCTTTAAAAGGAAGAAAGCCCGGGACACCGGAAGGGAAAATAGCAGCACAATATATTGAAGATTATTTTGAATCTTTTGGGTATGAACCTTTAGGCGATGATGGCTTCCAGTATTTTGATGTTATTACCGGTGTGGAGGCAGGAAGTAATAACAGTCTCGCGATTGGCGATCTTTCCGGAAATATGGATACTGATTTTATACCGTTTAGCTTTTCTGCGAATGGAACTCTGGAATCAGATGTTGTTTTTTGCGGTTTTGGTTTTGATATCAACAAGACTGATCTGGTTTGGGAAGATTATAAGGATATGGATGTGAAGGGTAAATGGGTATTGATACTGAGAGCTGATCCGGAATTGGATAATGATGAAAGTGAGTTTATCCCTTATTCAAAAGACAGAACCAAAGTATTAACAGCAAAGGATAAGGGAGCTGCAGGTGTTTTATTGGTTTCCGGTGACGAGTTTAACCCAAGGGATAAACTTCAAAAACTGGAGCTGGATCAAATGGGAACAAATTCCGGAATTCCGGCTTTTCATATTACCCGGACTTTTGCGGATGAAATTTTAAAGGGAAGTGGTAAAAAAGTAGAAGATCTCGAAAAACTATTGTTGAAAATTAAGAAACCTGCCTCTTTTGATTGCAAAACTAGTGTAAAAGGAGTTTCTGATGTGACCTTTAAAAAAGTAAAAACACAAAATGTAATAGGTTTTCTTGAAGGGAGTGATCCTGTTTTAAAAGATCAGATAATTGTTATTGGTGGACATTATGATCATCTGGGCTTTGGTGGTCAAAATTCAGGCTCACGGGTGCCTGAAGAGCATGCTATTCATCCAGGAGCCGATGATAATGCCTCAGGTATTGCCAGTATAATTGAAATTGCAGAAAAATTGGCAGCCAATAAGGAAAGCTTGAAAAGAAGTGTTATTGTAATGGCTTTTGGTGCAGAGGAGCTGGGCCTTTTGGGTTCAAAATACTTCACCGAACATCCGCTGGTAGATCTTGATAAGATCATGGCAATGATCAATGTGGATATGGTGGGGAGACTAAAGGACACTGAAGAACTGATGGTAGGAGGGACTGGGACTTCTGAAGAAGCACCAACAATTTTGGAAGTGCTTGTTAAGGATACAGGTCTCAAACTGGCTATGTCACCTAATGGCTTTGGGCCGTCTGATCACGCTTCATTTTATATTGAAAATATTTCGGTATTCTTTTTCTCTACCGGAGCACATGAAGATTATCATACACCCCTGGATGTGATTTCAGAAATTAATTTTGAAGGGCTGAAAAAATTGGATGATTTTGTTTATGATGTTAGTGTTGAGCTAATTAACAGGGATAGTGCATTGGTGTTTCAGGAGGCAGGCCCCAAACAGGAAAGTGGGCCAAGGCGTAGAAAAGGTATTCGCCTGGGAATTATGCCCAGCTTCACACAAACGGATAATACCGGCCTTGGAGTTGACGGGGTAACACCCGGTGGTCCTGCTGCGCTGGGAGGAATTTTGAAAGGAGACAAGATTGTTGCCATTGAAGGGAATCCGGT
>JAOZKQ010000077.1 GCA_029935275.1 Bacteroidales bacterium
TACTATTAGGTATGTGAGCAAATTAAATACTAAAATTTTTCATAGTAATAAAATCGCTGATGGCTATCGGGATGAAATAGGAAACTATGTCAGCAGGTTCAGGCGCCTCACATCTGCATCAAACTATACGCATGAACCACGAAGTGCTCGACACAGTCAATAATTCAGGTTAATAATTGAATATTATAATTTTATCAATATGTTAAAGAATATGTTTTGTGGGTTTTTAATTTTTATTATCATTTGTGGTACAATATTTGAAGTATTTGACTTAGCCTTTTGTTCATTTATTGAGGAAAATAAGATTGAGGCGCAACCATTTTGATTTTTTAATAGTCATTTAATAAAGGGTGCATCTTTTGAGAAAACAAAATAGGTGCTTTTAAGATTGAAAAGTAAAAAAATGAAATGAATTTTCTTGCCCACATATTTTTGTCAGGAAAATCGGAACAGATTCTGGTTGGGAATTTCATTGGTGACTCTGTTAAAGGTAAATATTATGATGATTATCCGGTTTTGGTTCAACGGGGAATAACACTTCACCGTTTTATTGATTTCTATACTGATACCCACCCCGTTATTCATAGGAGCAAATTCCTGTTAAATTCTTATTATCATAAATACTCAGGGGTTATTATAGATATTTTTTATGATCATTTCTTAACAGTTACCTGGCATAAATACTCAGATATTCCCTTGCGGGAGTTTATTTATGATACCTACGATACACTAATAAGGAATTCAAAGTTATTTCCAGGGGAAGTAAAACGGTTTTTCCCATTTTTTATATTACGTAACTGGCTTGAAACTTATTCCTATGTTAACGGAATAGAAACTGTTCTGAAAGGGATGAGTAAACATACATCATTACCTGATCATACAAGATTTGCTATTGAGATATTACTGGAGCATTATTCTTTATTTGAGGATCATTTTATGGAATTCTTTCCTCAAATCATTGCTGAAATTGAAAAGAGATTTGAGATTTCGGTTTACAGAAAAGACTCCTCAAAGCTTTATACGCCCAGTGCATGAACTTTTTTTAGAGAAATTCACTCCTTGAAGCATCCAGTCTTAAAAAGATAAATAACAAAATAGTAAAAGCCCAAAGGGAGGATCCCCCATAGCTGATAAAGGGAAGCGGGATTCCAATAACCGGAACTAATCCGATTGTCATGCCAATATTAATCGTAAAATGAAATAAAAAGATCGAGAAAACGGAATATCCATATATCCTGCTGAATGGGGTCCTTTGTCGTTCAGCCATTACCAGGAGCCTTAAAAGAAGGAAAACAAATATGAGGATCAGCACAGTAGTACCAATGAATCCCCATTCCTCTCCAACAGTGCAAAAAATAAAGTCGGTGCTTTGTTCAGGTACAAAATTAAATTTTGTCTGGGTACCCCTAAGATATCCTTTTCCTGAGAAGCCTCCTGAGCCAATCGCAATTTTAGACTGGTTCACATTGTAGCCACTTCCAAGGGGGTCAGATTCTATGCCTAATACAACATTTATTCTTTTTTGTTGATGATCCTCCAGAATGTTATAAAAAAAGTAATTAACTGAATAAGTAAATCCAATAGCACCAGCCATAATTGCCAGAATTAGAACAATGTATTTTATTTTTTTTGCGAATGAAAGTATAATAAAAATAATGCTTGAAAAGGAAATGGTCAACAAAAGTGACATATATATATCGATTTTGTTATCCATGACCACCTTGTTTACCCCCCAAATGAGTATTCCTGAAATTATAAAAACACCTGCTCCAATCAAGAAATATTTCTTTCTTTTTTCCAGGAAAAAATATATAATGAAGGCTAAAAAGATTAGTGAAGCAACGATGATGAGTTTGTCAAAAAGCAAAGTAAAAATGAACAAAATAGCTAAAGCAATACCTATGGCAACAAGGATCCCAGGAAGCCCCTCCCTGTATAAAACTATGATAAAGGCAAAATAAACCAGGGTAGATCCTGTGTCAGGCTGTAGGAGGATAATAAAGGCAGGCATGAAAATAATGACCCCGGAAATTATAAGGTTCTTAATCTTTTGCAGTTTTATATTCGGCCCACTCAGATATTTTGCCAGCATAAGCCCTGTAACAACTTTTGCAAATTCTGAAGGCTGAATCCTGACGGGACCAATTACAAACCATGATTTTGCGCCGTTGATCTCCACACCAACAATTAATACAGCCATTAGTGCAAGTATCATAATAACATAGAGAGGTGTAGCAAAGTAAAGATAGAACCTGCTGTCAATAATTAGTAAAAGCAGTGCAAGAATTAGTGCTGCACTTATCCAAATCATTTGTTTACCGCTTCTCAGTGAAAAATCAAAGAAGTTTTTTGTTGTCTCATTGTATTCAGCTGAAAAAATATTTATTACTCCCATCGAAATAAGGACGAGGTAAAGAACTATAACCAACCAGTCAAGGTTAGCAAATACATTATTTCTCCTGCTTACCATGTATCAAATCTGTTTTTAAAATATAATCTTCAACCCATTTATTTTTTGTTTTGCCCTTCAGGTATTTCTCAATCATTAAACTAGCAATTGGCGCAGCATAGCGTGCTCCAAAACCACCATTTTCAACAATAACTGCAATGGCAATCTTCGGGTTGTCTTTTGGTGCGAAGGCAATAAAAATTGAATGGTCTTCTCCATGTGGATTTTGTGCTGTTCCGGTTTTTCCACAAACAATAATACTATCTAATCTGGCAATTCTGGCTGTACTTCCTGATCCGGCCTGGCCATTTACTGCCAGTTCCATTCCTCTGATTATAGTGTTGAAGTAAATAGAGTCAATAGCAGTATCATGTCTTTTTGTAAAACTTTCTGTGTTATCATCTCCACCAGCAATTTCTTTCATAATATGTGGTGAAAAATAATGTCCCCTGTTGGCAATTGCTGCTGTCATGTTTGCCAATTGGATGGGTGTAATCCCTAACTCACCCTGACCAATGGCTAATGAGATGATGGTGAGTGAACTCCAGCCTTTTTTTCCATAATATCTGTCGTAATAGGAAGATTTTGGAACAAAGCCTTTTAGTTCATTGGGAAGGTCAAGGCTGATTTTCTGTCCAAAACCAAAAGAAAGCAAATAATTCCTCCAGCTATCAAAGGATTCATGAATGTCAGTATATTTGCCTGAATCAAGAATATTCCTGAAAACGTTACAAAAATATGCATTACATGATATTTGTACAGCAGAAGGCAAGTCCAGAGGTGAGCGATGTGAATGGCATCCAACCGTCAATCCTCTTGAATGATACCCCATATTGCAACTATATGTTGTGGATGGAAATAGGGTCCTTTCCTGAAGTCCAATAAGCCCATTTATAGTTTTAAAAGTAGATCCTGGTGGATAGCTTGCCATAAGTGCCCTGTTAAACAATGGCTTAAGGGTATCCCTGGCAAGCATTAAATAGTTTTTTGACCGGACTCTTCCTACTAATAGTGATGGTTTATAACTGGGTGCTGAAACCAGAGATAATATTTCCCCGGTAGCTGGTTCAATAGCCACAATACTGCCAATTTTGTTGAGCATTAATTGTTCACCATACTCCTGGAGGTCTGCATCAAATGTTGCGGTAAGGTTGGACCCTACTATGGGGTCGGAATCATGACGTTCGTTTTGATAAGGTCCTTTTATACGGTTATGTACATCAACAAGGTACATTTTTACACCCTTCTGTCCACGGAGATCTGTCTCATATGATTTCTCTATTCCACTTTTTCCAATATAATCACCAAGTTTATAATAAGGGTCCCTTTTGATATCTTTTTCATTAACCTCTCCAACATAGCCTAGCAAATGAGATGCAATGTTGTAAGAATATTTTCTTAAAGTACGTGTATGAACATAAAATCCGGGAAAACGATATAGCCTTTCCTGTAGTTTTGCGTATGTTTCAGGGTTAATCTGTTTAATAATGGTGGATGGAATGTAAGGGGAATAAGCTCTTGCCGCTTTGAGGCTTTTGATGAACTCTTTTTTCTCGGTGGCTAATATATTACAAAGTCCCAATGTATCAAATTCTGAGAGCTGGGAAGGGATGACCATCAGGTCATAAGCAGCTTCATTGTGAACAACCAGTTTCCCGTTTCTGTCAAAAATCAACCCTCTGGCAGGAAACTGAGGGACATAACGGATTACATTATTTTGTGCACTTAAGCGAAAAGAAGTATTTATTATTTGTAAATAAAATAATCTTGCAATAAAAATCAATGCAATCAAAATAAGCATACCACCTATTGCGAACTTTCGATTTTTAAATTGATTTTTCATCCGGGATCGGAGTTATTTTATTTTTTATAGATTAAATATTGGCTTATCATGATTAAAACAAGCGAAAAGAAAGTGCTTAAAACTACTTTTAGTAATGTCATGAAAAAATTGGAAAATGAAAAAACCTCAAGATAAAATAAAAACAGGTGATGCATTAATACCAGTATAAAAGCGTATTTAAGAAACCATACAAAACCATAATAGTAAACCCTTGGGAATGTATTTGGTTCATAGTCCTCACGTGGGGAAAGTAGCTTTAAGACCACTGGACGCAAAAATGCCATGAAAATTGCTGCAGATGAATGTAAACCTGGTGTATGTTCAAACAGATCTACAGAAAAACCAAGCAGAAAAGCAGAGAGTAGCAATAGCCATCCGGGTGTCTCAAATGGAAGCAATAGGATAAACAGCACATAAATGAAAGGATTTACATATTCGCTGAACTGTATGTTATCAATGATTAAAACCTGCAATAACACAAGTAAAATAAAACGAGCAATATTTCGCAATAATATATTAATCATTAGGAAATGTATTTTCCAGGTTTTTCTGCCCTTCTTTTTTTAAATTGCTAACCACACTTACAAATGTAAGATGTTTGAAATCAGTAGAAAGTGCTATGTTAATCTCATAAAAGTTTCCTCCCTTAATTTTGAAGTCTTCAATGGTTCCAATCATTACTCCTTCAGGGAAAATTGCAGAATAACCACTGGTTACAACTGTATCCCCCCGTTCAACCTTAACATGATAAGGGATCTCATTCAAAATTGCATGGCGATAATTTTTACCATCCCATTCCAATGATCCAAAATAATCATTTTTCAGAAGTTTTGAACTGATCTTCATGTTTGTATTTAAAAGGGAGATTACGGTTGAATAAAACCTTGATACATCATAAATCACCCCCACAACACCATTGGTAGAAATAACAGCCATGTCCGGTTTGAGTCCCTGCTCTGTTCCTTTGTTCAGTGTAAGGAAATTATGTTTCTTATTAACAGAATTATTTATGATTTTTGCTGAAGTCAGGTAAAAACTCTGTCTGTTAATTGTGTCCTGCTGTTTATAGAAAAATATATCGTCAGACCGGTAAGCTTGTTGAAGAATGTTGTTTAGTCTCACATTCTCATAAGCAAGTTGCTGGTTGGTTTCCCTTAGGTTAAGGTACTCTTTAATCGAAAAAACTTTTGAATGATAAAACCCTGAAATATTCTGAATCATGGTTACCACACCTGCTTTTTGATAATGATTATATTGAAAAGCGATAGTGAGTGACCCGGATTCAATGATGATAAATAAAATTAAAAAATGAAATCGTATAAAAAACTGGATTAAATTCTTCATACATAAATTTTTATTTGATCATCCATGTATTTATCTCATCAAAAAGGAGAACCTGGCAACATTTTTTAATGCAATTCCCGTTCCCCTTGCTACTGCATGAAGAGGATCTTCAGCAATATGACATGGGATGTTGATTTTATCCGTAAGCCTTTTATGCAGTCCCCGTAACAGAGCGCCTCCACCAGCCAAATGAATTCCTCTGGTAACAATATCTGCATAAAGTTCAGGAGGAGTTTGCTCAAGGACACTTAGAATTGCACTTTCAACTTTAGAGATTGACTTATCAAGACAATGAGCAACTTCCTGATAGGATACAGGGATCTCAATAGGGAGAGCTGTCATCAGGTTGGGTCCCCTTACTATAAAATCAGCAGGAGGATCGTCCAGCTCCGGTAATGCAGAGCCAACATTTATTTTTATATTTTCAGCTGTTCTTTCGCCAATTTTTATATTATGCTGATGCCTCATGTAGGCTTGAATGTCTGCGGTAAATCCGTCACCTGCAATTCGGATGGATTTATTGCAAACGATACCTCCAAGGGCTATAACAGCAATCTCAGAGGTGCCACCTCCAATATCCACTACCATGCTTCCTTCCGGTGCTTCAACATCAATGCCTATCCCAATTGCTGCCGCCATGGGTTCATAAATCATATAAATATCTCGTCCTCCGGCATGTTCAGATGAGTCTCTTACCGCCCTTATCTCAACTTCAGTACTTCCTGAAGGAATACACACTACCATTTTCAGCGCAGGGCTAAATAATCGTGGCTTTGTATTTATCATTTTTATCATTCCCCTGATCATTAGTTCAGCAGCATCAAAATCTGCTATAACCCCATCTCTCAGTGGTCTGATTGTTCTGATATTTTCATGTGTTTTGCCATGCATCTGCCTGGCTTTTTCACCAATCGCAATTAATTTACGTGTTTGTGTTTCTAAAGCAACAATAGAAGGCTCATCCACCACAATTTTATCATTATGGATAATGATGGTGTTTGCCGTTCCAAGGTCAATAGCAATTTCCTGTGTTAAGAAAGAAAAAATTCCCATTAGCCAATCCTCATAATTTTATAGGGTTTATATTAATGTTTAAAATGTCTAATTCCTGTAAATACCATCGCGATGTTATGGGAATTGCAATACTCTATGGATTCCTTATCCCTTATTGATCCTCCTGGTTGAATTACAGCAGTAATTCCTGCTTTTCCAGCTATTTCAACTGAGTCAGCAAAGGGGAAGAATGCATCAGAAGACATAACCGTACCGTTTAAATCGAAATTAAAACTTTTGGCCTTCTCAATTGCATGTTTCAAAGCGTCTATTCTGGAAGTTTGACCTACTCCTGAAGCAATCAGTTGATTATTTTTTGCCAGCACTATCGTATTTGATTTTGAATGTTTCACTATTTTATTTGCAAATTCAAGATCAGCATATTCGGTGTCAGTAGGTACCTTAGTTGTAGCAGGCTCCATGTCTTCAACCGTTTCCGTTTTAATGTCTTTATCCTGGACAAGGGTTCCATTAAGAACGGATCGGTGTAATTTAACAGGAAGATTAATTTCCTTGTGAATTAAAATAATCCGGTTTTTCTTCTGCTTAAGTACCTCCAATGCATCTGTGTCGTATGCCGGAGCAATAATTGCTTCATAAAACAGCTTATTGATTTCTACGGCAGTTTCGTAATTAAGTTTGGTATTTGTTATTAAAATTCCTCCAAAAGCTGAAATTGGATCTCCGGCAAGTGCATCTGTCCATGCATCAATGAGTTTGGGTCTGGAAGCAAGGCCACATGCATTGTTGTGTTTGAGTACTGCAAAAGTGGTTTCTTTGAAGTCTGAAATAAGGTTAACTGCAGCATCAATATCAAGCAGATTATTGTATGAAATTTCTTTTCCGTGAATCTTTTCAAAGATGGCATCAAAGTCTCCAAAAAACATACCTTTTTGATGGGGGTTTTCTCCATATCGCAGGACACGACCTTTGGTTTCACTTATTTTAAAAGATGGGATATCCTCACTGGTGTTGAAATAGTTAAAAATATGCATGTCATAATGAGAGGATAGGTTAAAAGCTTCCGCTGCAAAATGTTTGCGTTCATCAATTGTTATTTCACCACTATTTTCATTAAGAAGCTCAAGGAGTTTTGTATATTGTTGCTGCCCTGAAACAATAAGTACGTCTTTATAATTTTTTGCAGCAGCACGGATCAGGGAAATTCCACCAATGTCAATTTTCTCAATTACAGATGCATGGTCTGACCCGGAGGCTACAGTTTCCTCGAAAGGATAAAGATCCACAATGACCATATCAATGGCCGGAATTTCATATTGTTTGAGCTCTTCCTGATCTGAGATTAATGACCTTCTGGCAAGGATCCCTCCGAAAACTTTGGGGTGCAGGGTCTTAACCCTTCCTCCTAAAATAGATGGGTAGGAAGTGAGGTCCTCAACAGCTGAAACTTCATAGCCCAGTTCTTCAATAAATGATTTGGTTCCTCCCGTAGAGATTAGCTTGATACCCAATTCAGTCAGCTTTTGGATTATTGGTTCCAGCTTGTCTTTGTGATAAACAGAAATTAAAGCAGTTTTGATTTTTATTACGTTACTCATTTGTAAATAGTTGAAAAAATGATGCTTTGAAAAAAACGTGGGTAAAATTAGTAATTTTATTCATTAAAAAAACCTGATAATTCATTATTTTTAGTACTTTTTTTAGACTTTATTTATGCTTGTCAATTCCTTAATTTAGCTAAATATCTTTTTAGTTTGGATTGTGTAATAATGGCTTATTAAATGGATGATTTAAAAAATGCTTAAGTGCTTAAATGTATGAATGATAAAATGGAAGAGTATGTAACTGCGAATGGTTAAAAGTTTTATAGTTCCTTTTTGTTCTTCTAAAATTTATTCACGCCCGTCCAAATGCCCGCCTGGATTATTCGGGCATGGTATGCCACGAGGAAATTTTAAACACTAGTTCAACCTTGCCTGCAGTAAAACAGCTTAAATACTGATTATGCACCATTTTTATTAATATCATGCTTGTACAATATTAACCATGGAACCTGGGGTGAATATTTGATAAGAGTCATAGAATTATAGTGATATCACTTTTTACTTTCGACTTTTTACTTTGCATTGATTTTAATATATTTTGGGGGAGTCAACAAAATCATTAATTTTATGCTTTGGATTTTTAGACATTCTGTGATCAGGTATAATATTTTACTATGTTTTTAAGATTACTTAAAGAGAGCCTTATGTTTGCTTATCACTCAGTTATAGTGAATAAGCTACGTACTTTTCTATCGCTTTTTGGGATTACTAT
>JAOZKQ010000078.1 GCA_029935275.1 Bacteroidales bacterium
GGCTTTCAGGAGTATCTTCCGGTTCCACTTTACATTTTGCCTGAAAAATAATATCTCCTTCATCATATTTTTCATTTACATAATGAATGGTAATTCCTGATTCCTTCTCCATGTTATCAATTACCGCCTTATGTACGTGCATTCCATACATCCCCTTACCTCCATACCGGGGAAGAAGCGCAGGATGAATATTTACAATTCGCCCTTTAAATTTCCGGATTATTTCAGTTGGGACAAGCCACAAAAAACCTGCAAGTATAATAAGGGCAGGATCCTCTTTTTCCAGCAGATCAAGCACACGGTCAGTATCATACAGGTCGGTCCGGCTAAAAATAACTGTTGGAACATTTAGTTTCCTGGCACGTTCAAGTACCCCTGCATCTTTTTTATTTGAAAAAACAGCACTTACTTCTTTTTCGACCATTTCGTTCAAATATTCTATAACTTTTTCTGCATTCGTACCAGAGCCAGAGGCAAACACTACTATATTCTTCATATTTAGACTATTAATTACAAATATTCTTACTAAAAACAGCTCTAAATTCAACAATTATTAGTAATTTCAAAAAATAAATACAAAATAAATTAATTTTGTTTGAAAATATTTACTGAAATACATTTCTTTGCATCATATTTCAATTAACAAAAGTATTAATTTAAAATTAAGATCATGTCAGACATTGCATCAAGAGTAAAAGCCATTATCGTTGACAAATTAGGTGTTGATGAAAATGAAGTAACAAACGAAGCTAGCTTCACAAATGATTTAGGAGCTGATTCTCTTGACACAGTTGAATTAATTATGGAATTCGAAAAAGAATTTAATATTGGTATTCCGGATGACCAGGCGGAAAATATCGGAACCGTAGGTGATGCCGTAAAATACCTTGAGGAAAACGCCAAGTAAATTTTCTTATCTTAAGTTTTTATGGAATTAAAGCGTGTAGTTGTCACAGGACTTGGGGCTCTTACTCCAATAGGGAATTCTGTTTCTGAATATTGGGATAGTCTTGCCAATGGAGTAAGCGGAAGTGACTGGATCACTTGTTTTGATGCTGAAAAGTTCAAAACCCGGTTTGCCTGTGAACTTAAAAACTTTGATTCCAAAGACTATTTTGACAGAAAAGAGCTTCGAAAACTTGACCGTTATGCGCAGTTAGGACTTATTTCCACTGAACAAGCTATAAAGGATGCTGCGATAGACCTTGAGAAGATCAATCATAATCGGGTTGGAGTAATTTTTGGATCGGGCATAGGGGGTTTAAAGACCTTCCTTGATGAAGCATCAAGCTTTGCAAGGGGGGATGGCACCCCCCGTATAAGCCCTTTTTTCATTCCAAAGATGATTGCAGATATTGCTGCCGGTCATATTTCTATGAAATATCAATTTCGAGGCCCGAATTTTGGTATCGTTTCTGCTTGTGCAACTTCCACAAACACCATAATTGATGCTACTACATACATTCAACTTGGCAAAGCGGATATGTTTGTAACAGGTGGGGCTGAAGCTTCTATTAATGAAATTGGTATAGGAGGATTTAATTCCATGATGGCATTATCCACCAACAATGACGAATACAAATCGGCTTCCAGGCCTTTTGATGGCACACGTGATGGTTTTGTTATGGGTGAAGGGGCAGGAACTCTTATTCTTGAAGAACTGGAACATGCAAAAAACAGAGGGGCTAAAATTTATGCAGAAGTTGCAGGCTATGGAATGAGTGCAGATGCATATCACCTTACAGCCCCACATCCGGATGGACTGGGGGCTACGCTGGTAATGAGAAATGCCCTGGAAGATGCCGGTTTAAAACCGGAGGATATCGGTTATATTAATGTTCATGGCACAGCTACTCCACTGGGCGACCTGTCGGAAGCAAGGGCAATTATTAATGTTTTTGGGGAACATGCTTATAAAATGAATATAAGTGCAACCAAATCAATGACAGGCCACTTGTTGGGCGCAGCAGGTGCAGTCGAATCAATTGCTGCCCTAATGGCCTTAATTAAGGGAATTATTCCACCAACTATAAATTTAAAAAATATTGATCCTCAGCTTGACCAGAATTTAAATCTTACTCCAAATAAAGCGGAAAAAAAGGAAGTAAATTTTGTTTTAAGTAACACTTTTGGTTTTGGTGGCCATAATGCCAGTGTGATCTATAAAAAATACGTTGAATAAGTTCTAAAGTTCACTCTAATTGTTTGGATTTAACCTGAAACGGAACAGTTTTGCCACCCAAATCAAAAAACTGACAGGGTTCAAACCCAGGACTCTTCAATTGTATAAACAGGCTCTTATCCCCAAATCCTCCACAATAAATATTATTGAAAAACCAAGCGTTCATAACGAGCGGCTGGAATACCTTGGAGATGCTATTTTGGAAGCTATTATTACAGATTATCTGTACAATAAGTTTCCTTATAAGGATGAAGGTTTCTTAACTAAGTTAAGATCAAAGTTTGTAAACAGGACACATCTTAATGATCTTGGGATTAGAATAGAGATTAACAAACTGATTAAACCTCCGTTTCGCCAGAATAAACATAAAAAGAACCTTGCCGGAGACACCCTTGAAGCATTTATTGGTGCCATATATCTTGATAAAGGCTTTACTGTGACAAAAAAATTTGTTATAAAAACACTCATCCATAAATACACAAATATGGATGTTTTAATACAAAATGACACAGACTATAAAAGTAAAATCCTGGAATGGGGACAACAATCAAAGAAAAATATTACATTCCTGACTTCTGAAGAAAGTAAACTGAAAAATAATCTCTCAATCTTCCACACCAGACTTTCAATTCATGAGAAGATAATTGGTGAAGGTAATGGTTCAACAAAAAGAGAATCGGAACAAAATGCAGCAGCAAATGCAATTATTTCCCTGAATATATAATTTTGCCATTTAAAACTTTTAACTTCAACAAGAAATATTTCTTAGATTAAATCTATGGCAAAAAGTATTAAACTAGCATTCAAACCTGAACTTGAATTCCAATTGATTGGTATTTCATCTCATGAAAATGATTACCACCTAAGCTGGGCCATTAATAAGAATATTGGATTAAATCTTGCAAAAAGTAAAAATCTATCAATCTATAACAGACAGCTTAAAGAGCAACAGGAATTTTCCGTTTTCAGCTTTGACAATGAAGACAATTTCATTTTGTTTAATCTGATCTCGAACACAAGTGTAAATGGTTTTCTTTTCCCGGAAATGCGGAATATTGATTTTTTCCTTCAAATTTATGGTGAATCTGATGACAAATTTATTCTCAACCTGATCAATAAACTAAATAAAATTGAAATAGTAAGCACCAGCTTTATTATTAACCCAAATAATTTAAAGGCCCCGGAAAAACTATTATTCAATTAGAGTTTGTCAGCATTCAATTTTTATTACAAAAAAAAGGGATGGCGAACCATCCCTTTTTCCCTTAATAAACCCTAAAATTTAACCTAACTATGAAGAAATCGCATTTCTGCGCTTTTTCTCAATGCTTTACTTGCTTGTACGTTTCTTTTCTTTTTTTTGTTTCGTTTTTCTAGATTTTTTTGTGTTTTCACCCTCAAACTTAACATTTTCCCCCTCTTCAATCTCTACAATTATTTCAATCACATCATCATCCCCTACTGATTTCATAACCTTCACTTCCTTAGTTACCATTGAATCTTTCTCACCATCGCTTATAATAACTGAAACATTCTTAGATGTGTGAACATGAGGCTCACCTTCACCACCTGATATAACATAAACAGTCGTATTTTCTTCTTCTCCATCACCCTTTTGCACTTTTACTACCTTAATATTATAAACCTTAGTTGAGTCATTCCCCTCAAGTTTCTTTACAATTACCTTTTCACCACCTTCCTCTCCATGTTCTCCTTTCTTAATAATATAAATTTTGTGACCATCATTATCTTCTACATTTTCCACAATTACTTCAACATTCATTTCTCCTTCTCCAGTTTCCTTTGAG
Source organism: Bacteroidales bacterium (assembly GCA_029935275.1). Lineage (GTDB taxonomy): Bacteria > Bacteroidota > Bacteroidia > Bacteroidales > VadinHA17 > JANTGF01. Next base: position 3,991 of record JAOZKQ010000078.1, read on the forward strand.
GTCCACTCAAACTCACCATCATCACCATCCATTATTATCACATTTCCTTCCTTTTTAAGGATAATAGTATCTGCCATAATGAACACATTAGAGTCGGTTTTCATGATAAAATTATCATCATCACTTGAATAGAAATAAGCGACTTTTTTTGATTTACCATCCTTAACTTCAGTACTATCCGACTTCATAATGATCACCTTACCCCCCTTTTCATCATGGGATGTCCAGGTATGACTTCCATGCTCACCGGCATGTACCATATGCATCTGCCCTTCATGTCCTTTGTGTAAATTTACATCAACCCCGGCCAATTCAAATATGTTCTTATGCAGGTCATCACTTTCGAGGCTCTCAGCAGCAAAACTTGTATCAACAGTAGTTTCCCCATTTTTTATAACCTTCAGATGTATCTTCTTATTACTATCCTGGGCAAAAACATTCCCTGCAGTTATGCTAAATAGTAAAAGTAAAATGGTTATTATAGTGTACTTTTGAATTTTCATGTCCTGAATTATTAATTACAATAAAATAAAACCGGTTCAAAGATAATACAGGATACAATTAAGAATTATTAAGTAATGTTAAAGATTGTTAAATAATAATAATAATTGCTATTCATCCTGTACTTTTGTACCAATGAGTAAAAAAGGGATCTGGATATTAACCGGTTTTATGACTTTTACTTTATTGGGTTTGTTGTTCATACAATCCCAATGGATTAGGAATGCTATGGGGCTGAAACAACAACAATTTGCACTGGCTGTAAACAGGTCAGCTTCAAATGTAATAAACAACATAGAAGCCAGGGAAACCCGTATGAACGTTATAAAAGAAATGGATCCTTACCTGGACTCCCTGCCTATGGATATTGTTATACAAAATACTGATCCAAATATCCATGAGATTATTACATTTGGATCACAATCAGTATATTATTACAATAACCATATAGTTAAGAAAACTGCTTCCAGGGAAGTCCATATAAATGATACTGTATTCTACTTTAAGGATGGCTCTCTCTCCCGCTATTCTGATTTCACCGAAAGTATTTCATACCAGAATCAGATTAACAGGAGAAATGCTAAAAGCAGGAATTTCCAAAACAAATCTCTTATCATAAAAAAAATAATGGGTCAGATGTTGGAATCACCCCCGGATATTGAGAAAAGAGTCAAACCTGAACAACTATACTCAGGCATTGAGAATGAGCTACAAAAACGGGGTATTGATCTTAATTTTGAACTTGCAATTCACCGGCCTGATAACAGCATTTTTTATAAAACTCCTCATTTTGAAAACCAAACAAATTCAAAAGTATATCAATGGGTTCTTTTTCCTGGTGACCTTATCCAAAAAAAAAATTTCCTGACCTTATATTTTCCCAAAGACAAAGGATTCCTATATAAATCACTCGGATGGATAGGGATCTCTTCTTCTATACTTACAATTATTATTTTAATAATTTTCATTGGTACTCTCTATATTATTTTCAGGCAAAAACAATTATCGGAAATCAAAACGGATTTTGTAAGTAATATAACCCATGAACTAAAGACTCCTATTTCAACCATTTCTTTAGCATCACAGATGTTAAAAGACAAAGCAGTTGTCCGCGATGAGAAGAACATTAAACACCTCTCACAAGTAATTGAAGATGAAAGCAAACGACTTGGCTACCAGGTTGAAAAGGTACTACAAATGGCTATTTTCGACAAAGGACAGCTAAAATTAAAATTAAAAGAAGTTGATATTCACAGTGTTTTAGAAAATGTTATTGGGAACTTCAGCCTGCAGATCCAAAACAAAAATGGTTCTATTTCTTTATTACCTGAAGCATCAAATTCAAATTTAGTTGTAGATGAAGTTCATTTTTCCAATATTTTCTCTAACCTGATAGATAATGCCATTAAATATTGTGAAACTCAACCAAGTATTATAATTTCAACCCAAGACTATAAAAAAGGGATTCATATCATAGTAAAAGATAATGGAATTGGAATATCCAGGGAAGACATAAAAAGGATCTTTTCTAAGTTTTACCGGGTTTCTACAGGAAACCTCCATAATGTTAAAGGCTTTGGATTAGGCCTGAGTTACGTAAAAACCATTATTGAAGCCCAGGGAGGCCAAATAAAGGTTGAAAGTCAGTTGAAAAAAGGAACCCGTTTTATCATATGGTTTCCTAAAAAGAAATAAGCTTATGGAAGAAATAAGAATTTTACTTGCAGAAGATGATGACAACCTGGGTTCTTTGTTAAAAGAATACCTGGTAATTAAAGGATACAAGGCAGATCTTTATCCCGATGGAAACAAAGCATACAAAGGCTTTTTGAAAGAACGTTATACGCTTTGCCTCCTGGATGTGATGATGCCTGAAAAAGACGGGTTTACCCTTGCGAAGGAAATTCGACAAATAAATAGGGACATCCCTATTATTTTTCTTACAGCCAAATCATTAAAACAAGATGTTCTTGAAGGATTTTCATTAGGTGCAGATGATTACATCACAAAACCCTTCAGTATGGAGGAATTGTTATACCGAATTGAGGCAATATTACGCAGGACCCAACAAGGCTTAAATAAACCAAAGGAAGTGTATCAGATTGGAAATTACTCATTTGATACCCTAAAACAAACACTCACCATTAACAAAAAAGTGCAGAAGCTTACCACAAAAGAAGCTGAGTTGCTGAAACTTTTATGTACTCACCAGAATAAAGTAATGGAACGAAATTTTGCTTTACGTACAATCTGGTTCGACGACAATTATTTCAATGCCAGAAGTATGGATGTTTATATAACCAAATTACGAAAATACCTGCATGAAGACCCTTCCGTTGAAATCATCAATGTACATGGAAAAGGTTTCAAGCTTATCAACTAGATTCCACTCAACCAGAGGACTATAAATTTTTCAGATAAACTTTTTAACCATTCACAATTTTATCAATATGCCAGTTTTTTGGTTTATTATAGGCATTTTTACGGGCAAATTCTTTTGCCTGGTGCATAAATGCCTGGAGCCTTAATTCAATTGAAGTATCTTCCTGCCCATCATAGGCTATGCTCTCATAAGGTATATTACCATGATCTTTTTTAAATTTATGAGAGACAGATGCAACCAGTGTACCCGGCATACAGCTAAAAGGCATGAAATTGACAATTCCTGATATGCCTGTTTTAGCCAACATGACGGAACTCCCTATATTTAAAGCAGGATCACCATCATAGTGTTTGTGAATATAATCTCCGCTATGTGCAAGCATATCCTTTACTGAAATATCCCTTTCATTCTCAATAAATCCATGAACTGCCTTATGCAGTTTACTGGCTGATATGTCTTGCGAAAATGATTGAATTTTAGATTTTAACACCCCTTTATAATCACCTTTCCATAAACTATCACGGGTATATCTGTATGTTGAATAGCTAATCCATTCAGAAAAAGGTGCAATAAATGTTTCAGCTCCAAGCTTCTCAAGACGATCGATCAGAAACCCACTACAAAATGGATTGTCCCGCATAAATATTTCCCCTACAATAACAATTACCGGCTTTCTTTCCCCATTACTAAATGCAATCTGATTAAAGTTATGGGCAGAAATATTCAGTACATCAGGAAGGTCTTTTGCTCCTTTCTCAAGTGAAGTGATTACATTTTTCAAGGCTTCATCATAAACCTTATCAACGCTTCCTTTAATAAGTTCATAAGGCTTTCTTTCCTGTTTTAATTTTCTAAGAATATCCACCGCCACAAATCCCTTCCAGGCAAGAAACCTGAATTTTGTCCCTTTTCCACCAGATATGTCCTCATAAGCAGTATCGTTACTGGGTGATATAATTTCCGCATCCTTAAATCCAAGTTTATCAAATACAATCCGCTGAAATTTATTATACTGTCCAAACCTGCAAGGACCATTATGGTCAGGCATAAAAAAGCTCACTTTCTTTGGATCTACGCCAGGTTCAAAAAGCTTTTTCAAAAAGTTTCCTGTGGTACAAATCATAGGGTAACATTCCCTGGCTGAGGTATGCTTTCTTCCCAGTTCAATGTCTGTCTCATCCTGCATTGGAAGTACCTCAGCAGGTATTCCACAAGCCCGGCTGGCCGCTGCAATTGCATGACCACTATCACTCATAGAAGGAAAATACAAAGTTCTGCCTTCAAGTGGAGCTGAAGACATAACACCCGGCATGAAAGACTTTTGTTTTCTCTTTTCAACCGTTTTTGAACCCCTTAGGCTATCCAAAAACGCTTCATAGCGGGTTATCATGCCGGCATCTGCTCCATGCTCATCAATTTCAAGTTCAAGGTACGGTTTTCCGGCCATCTCCTCGTTTACAAAGTGTGCCAAAAATGAATCTGCTCCACACCTAAAATTCCCCATATAAATAGCATGCAATCTCTTATCACGGGCCACTATCCTTGCAGCTGCCAAAATTTTCTGTCCATTTGGCCAGTACATTTGTGGATAATCCTGTAAAATATGCTCACTTCCTAAGGGAAGAAAATCAATGGGAATTGGTAAAACACCCAGATTAATTAATTTTTCAACCATATGAAGATTTAAAGCGGGATCACCTGTATTATATGGTCTGCCAATAATAGCAAGTGCTTCTTTATCTTCAGAAAGATTGTCCATAACCTCTTGTCCACGTAAAACAATCTTATTTTCAAATAATTCCTGAGCCTTATCAGCTTTATAAATAGCCTGTACTACCTTCTTCTTTGGAATACCAAATTTATCAAACATAAAATTTGATAACTCCTTATTCAACACCTTTCCAAAATATTTAAAGTTAAGCGCAGGTGTAAGCAACCTGTCTATCTCATTCTTATCATTAAGCGCAGCTTTGACCATAAAAGGGAAGGTCTGTACCCAGGGACAATTGTAGTTACTTGTTTTGTCCT
>JAOZKQ010000439.1 GCA_029935275.1 Bacteroidales bacterium
AAAAGCATTATTCAAAAAAGGATAAGACTGATCTTTTTAAAGATGGAAGATTAAAAATAGTGGAATAAAGAATCCGCTGCTCTACTGTAATACATTAACAGTATCTTTTATTTCTAAGGTGGGTTTTAAAAACTGACTTTTATACAATCCAAGTAACTTTTTATACTCTCCTTCTGAAATATAAATATCATCAGGTGGCTTTGGCACATCCAGCTGATTTAATTTATATATGGCATAGGGAATTAATGCAAGAAAATTTAATCCAACCATCTGATCCGGTGCAATCATGCCCTGATTAAATGCCGCCATCTTTCTCTTCTGAGATAGCCTTCTGTATGAGGCATCCGAATCCCATGTAATTTGGTTCCCATTAATTCCCTGATATGATGATATTTTAATATTACGTATAGCATTATCTAATTGCAGATCCGGCTCCACTTTTATACTCATGAAATCCTGTCGCAAATCCCTTCTTCTGGGATATACAACCACCTCCCTGATCAAAATTGTATCGCGCGACATAAAAACGCCAACAACATATTCACCGGTATTAAGCGTATCTTGTACTTTGTAGTAGGAGGGCTTATAACCAACAAAAGTAAACTTCAAAGTATCCCCTGAGATTACAAAAACTTCAAACCGACCAGATAAATTTGTCAATCCAGCTATACTCTTACCCAGAATCTGGTAATGTGCATACGGAAGCGGCCTTAAGCTATCGCTCTCAAAAACGATACCTGAGATCTTTATTGGAGGGGATTCATCCGATTGTCCGGATAAGTCAAAGCTGCTTAAAAGAAAAATGACAAGAAGAAAAACAGCATGCTTTAAACTATTGGTTAACTTAATGGTCTTCTGATAATTTTCCAGTGAACTCATTAGAAATATTCAAAATTAATTCATCCAAAGGTCTTTTTGGGACATGATGAACCCCATTTTTATCGCGCCAGTATTTTATATCTTTGTCTTCTCCTGTTTCTTCAAGGACAACCGTTTCAGCAGGATATCCCAAAGACAGTACATACACGATCTTATACTGTTCGGGAATATTCATAATCCTCCTGAGTTTTGATCGGTCAACCGAGCCAATTATACAAACGCCAATTCCCTTTTCTGCAGCTCCCAGCACAATTGTCTGCATTGCAATTCCAGCATCGCATTCAACAAACGCACTTTCAATGTTATTATCTCCAAGTAAAACAATATAAGCTATCGGTTGTTCTCCCGGAGTAGGGCCATCCCAGTTATTCAGATAACCAGCCCATTTCAAACAAGGAAAAATAAGATCATTTTCCTCTTTACTAACAGACAATAAAAATTTCAAAGGCTGGTCATTCCTTGCTGAGGGACAATTCCTTGTTAAATTTAGTAATTCAATAATTACTTCCTTAGAAATGGGCTTATCCTCATGATAACGCCTTATACTCCGGCCTTTAACAACCAGCTCTTTGAGATTCATTTATTACAAATTATGCCTTATCGTACCTTTCGGCAACAACATCCCAATTAATAATATTCCAGAATGCATTCAGGTAGTCAGGCCTTTTATTTTGGTAATCAAGATAATAGGCATGCTCCCATACATCACAGGTTAATAAAGGTTTTAGACCTGCCCTGATAGGATTTCCTGCATTTGACTCTTTTACAATGCTTAAACTGCCTGAGTCATCACTAACCAGCCATGCCCAACCTGCTCCAAACAAGGTAGCAGCTGCCGCAGTAAACTCAGTTTTAAAGTTCTCAAAAGAACCAAATTCTTTTTCCAGCAAACGCGCAAAATCACCATCAGGAGTTCCTTTTGCATCAGGACTAAAAGTATTAAAATAAAAAGTGTGGTTCCACACCTGAGCGCCATTATTAAAAATACCACCATCTGAGCCTTTAATTATCTCTTCAAGTGATGAATTTTCGAAAGGGGAACCAGGTAAAAGCTTATTCAAATTGTTAACATACGCCTGGTGGTGTTTACCGTAGTGAAACTCAAGAGTATTCTTTGAAATATGCGGCTCTAATGCGCTTAAAGAATAGGGTAATTCAGGTAATTTAAATTCCATAATACTAATTTTTAAATTGTTTAAATATTTTGCATGAAATTAATAAAAAACAAGATAAAAAAATAAATTTTAATCAAAAATTAAATCCAGATAAGAAACCCTCCTAAAAACCTGTATATTTGAAACTTAATCTTTATCAATATATAATTGACCAATTCAAAAAAAGCAATATGATTGTTTGATACGCCCGGTTCTTTCAACTTTCAGCAGTAATAGTTCTCATTTTCATGAATAAAAAGATACTTACTCTGGCCATTCCCAGTATTATCAGCAATATTTCCATTCCCCTTATCGGAATGGTTGATCTTGCGCTTGTAGGACATCTTGAAAGTATTCAGTATATCGGAGCCATTGCACTGGGAAGTATGATCTTTAACTTTATTTATTGGGGATTTGGTTTTTTAAGAATGGGAACAACCGGCATTACTGCCAAGGCATATGGTGCAAGAAACCTCAAAGATGCAAGTCTCACTTTAGCCCGATCTTTTCTGATTGGAATTGCAGGGGGTTTACTTGTTTTTATGCTACAAAAACCTATTGGATTACTAAGCTTTTACCTGTTAAATGGAAGTGAGGATGTTGAACAGATTGCAAAACAGTATTTTTATATTCGCATATGGGCAGCTCCGGC
>JAOZKQ010000440.1 GCA_029935275.1 Bacteroidales bacterium
CATACTCGTTTAAAGAAAAATTTATTTATAATTTTGAACTCCGCAAATGTACGATAATTCATTCGGGTAAATAAATGAGAATAGCTGATAAAAATTACCAATCAATTTGGGTGCACGAGGAAGATCCATCAATTATTCAGGTAATTGACCAGAGGTACCTGCCATTTCAACTAAAAATTAAAAACCTTCAAACTCCTGAAGATGTTGTTCATGCTATATCTGATATGATTGTAAGGGGTGCCCCCCTTATTGGGGTTACTGCAGCTTTTGGTGTATATCTGGCTGTATTAAAATTTAGGAATTTAGAAAATGCAAACCAACTTATTCAAGAGGCTGCTAATATAATAAAAGCGAGCCGGCCAACTGCTGTAAACCTTTCTTTTGCTGTAAACAAGCAACTTGAAGTAATTAACAAAATTGAAAAGCCGGATGAAAAATTAAATATTTCATTCAAAACTGCGGTTCAACTTATGCAGGATGAAATACTTGCCTGCAAAAAGATAGGTAATTTCGGAAAAAGTATTCTGGAACAAATTGCATTGAAAAAAAATGGAGAAGCTGTAAATATTCTTACCCATTGTAATGCCGGTTGGCTGGCTACGGTAGATTATGGAACAGCTACTTCACCTATTTATATGGCCCACAATCAGAGAATTCCGGTACATGTATGGGTTGATGAAACCCGTCCGAGAAATCAGGGAGCCAGGCTTACTTCCTGGGAGTTAGGAAAACACGGAGTTCCCCATACCATTATTGTGGATAATGCAGGAGGACACTTAATGCAGACCGGAAAAGTTGATATTGTAATTGTAGGAAGTGACCGTACAGCATTAAACGGTGATACTGCCAATAAAATTGGCACTTATCTTAAAGCTCTTGCAGCACGGGATAATAATATTCCGTTTTATATTGCACTACCTGTATCCACAATTGACAGGAGCCTGGAAAAAGGTCTTAAGCATATTCCAATTGAGGAAAGATCTGTTGAAGAAATTCATTATATGGAGGGTTTAAACTCTCAAAACAAATTAGAAAGGATAAGGATAACTCCCGAAAACAGTAAAGCCTTAAATTATGGCTTTGATGTTACACCGGCAAGATTAATTACCGGATTGATAACAAACCATGGGATATGCAAAGCCACATCAAATGATATTAAACAATTACTTCAAGCCCAATAATAAACCATGAATACAAAAGAAGGCTATTTAAAATTTCATTGTAAACTTGAAAAATCCGGAGCGGTGATTCCAAATAATCTGTTTAGTGAAATAAACAAATGGCGTAGTCAAATGTACTCCCTGAACCTGATCGGGGCCTATGAAAATGGCATTGGATTTGGGAATATCTCAGTAAGGGTTCCGGAAACTAATAACTTCTACATTAGCGGCTCGGCAACCGGGAATTTTAAGAAAACAGGTCCGGAACATTATGTGTTGGTAACCAATTATAATTTTGATCATAACTCACTTAACTGCCAGGGGACCATACCTGCATCCTCAGAGTCTTTAAGCCATGCGGCTATCTATGAAGCAGATGAAGAAATTATGGCTGTTATTCATATTCACAATATGGAGATGTGGGAAAATGGCTTAGATAAGTTCCCGACAAGCAATCCAAAGTGTAGTTTTGGAACTCCTGAGATTGCTATGGATATTGCCGGATTACTTAAGAATGAAGCCACAAGGGAAAAAGGAATTATTATTATGGGTGGGCATACGGAAGGTATTTTATTTTTTGGAAAGAATCTGGAAGGTGCAGGGAACACAACTCTTAAATATTATAAAAAATTAACAAATGACTAAAATAGCCATTATTGGAGGTACAGGTCTTGAAAATCCGGATATTTTGAAGAACCCAATTAAAAAAACAATTGTAACTCCCTACGGAAAACCGAGTTCCGATTTTCTAACCGGGGAAATCGGTGGTGTTGAAGTTGCCATTCTCTCCAGACATGGAAGGGATCATTCTATTACCCCGACAAAAATTAATAACCGGGCAAATATTTTTGCTATAAAGGAATTGGGTTGTACACATATTCTGGGCACCTCTGCCTGTGGCAGTTTACGTGAATCTATAGACCGGGGTAACCTGGTAATTTTAGATCAGTTTATAGACTTTACACGCCATAGAGAAATTACTTTCTTCGACAGTTTTAAAGATGGAAGTCTGAATCATAGTTCTATGGCTGACCCTTTTTCAGAGGAAATAAGGTCAAGATTAATTTCTACCTGCCAGGAGCTAAACCTGAATTTTCATAAAAAAGGAACAGTTATTACAATTGAAGGTCCCCGGTTCTCAACAAGGGCAGAATCAAAAATGTTCCGCTCCTGGGGAGCTGATGTAATTAACATGTCGGTAGCACCGGAAGTAATTTTGGCCAATGAACTAAATATCCCTTATGGATGCATTGCAATTAGTACAGATTACGACTCATGGAAAGAAAATGAGGATCCGGTAAGCTGGGAAGAAGTACTAAAAGTTTTTGAGCAAAATGTTGAAAATGTAATTCAGTTAATAATAAATTTTCTTCCTCTGATAAAATAAAGCCGCTTAGTTGTTGTTAAATATTCATGAATTTTTTACTTTTGCCGATCCCTATTGAATAGGGATATACCAGTTGAAAAAAATTTCAGGGCCCATAGCTCAGCTGGTTAGAGCACCTGACTCATAATCAGG
>JAOZKQ010000441.1 GCA_029935275.1 Bacteroidales bacterium
CAACATATACTTTTGCTGATGAAAAGGTTCACCAATTTGAAGTACATGAATATTATATTGAGAAAAATTATAATTATCTGGTATCAGCTCAGATAAAACCTGGTTACTGGGATCAAAATGTACGTAATCCGGGTTATATTATGCAGAGAGATGGGGGAAGCAAATACACGAGTGCCTGGAATAAAATGAATGCTTATGTTAATAGGGCGTATATTGAAAGTTTCAATGAATATGATGAAGGTTCAGGTATTTATGCCACAAAAACAGATACTATTTATAAGACTAATGGAAATACAGGTACCGATACCTGGTCAACAACAAACGACCCCTATGAGTATATTAAAACAACGGCTATTGGTGCGGCAGCATTTAATGATAATAATGAATTAGATGCAAAAATAATATGGGATAATATTCCGGATGCAATAATTCCGGGAGATACATTTAATGCTACAGTTGTAGTACGAAATGAGGGTAACACACAGTGGAATGCTGCTAATGACTTTAAATTTGGACAGCAGGAAGGTGATGATCTTATACTGTTTGGCCCAAATCGTTATTTAATTGACGATACACAAAACGAGATACCTGTTTATGGAGGAATCTTCAGAGGAAGGACCATTACTTTTAATTTACAAATTACTGCACCTGATACAATAGGTACATTTGTAAGTCGTTGGGGTATGCTTCAGGAAAATAATACCTGGTTTGGAGAAATATTAGAAAAAACCATAACAATTTCCCTTACCGCTGATATTAAACAACAAAGTATTGAAAAAATATTTAATATTTATCCCATTCCTGTTTCAATAAATGGATTTCTCCACATAGAAGGAGATTTTAGAAAAAATGACAGGCTTGTTATAAGAAGTACTAATGGAAATAAAGTTTTTGAAGAAAAAATACTATTTGATAAAAAGAATTTAGATATAAATCCCAGCTCATATAATATGATAGAGGGAGTACATATTATTCAAATTATTAGTAATAATAAGGTCTATACAAAAAAGATACTTATTAATAATTAAAATATGTAGTAATAACACCTGGAACTATTTTAGAAAAAAATTAAAATCACTCCCATTAAAGTAATTGGAATTTCTGATTGGAATTCCTATTTTTAGCAATCTGATAAAAACGAAATAATCGTAAAAAAAACAACAAACTAAGTGTGAAATTATTCCTGAGCCTGATATTTATTACTTCAACTTTTCAAATCCTAATTGCACAGGAATTACTAAGCTATGGCTTAACAATTGGAATGGATTATAGCATAACAAACAGCAACTACTTAGCTGACTGTTCTTTCTCCAAAAACAATACTAATTACACAAATACTGAATATTTAAAAAAACCAAAACATAAAGGACACTATCAATACAGCCAGCTTAACCCACGACTTCTAAGGCCAATGGGAGTATATCTCTATGCCGGGGGTCCTGTTCTTTTCGGAGCATCCTTTGAATACTTTATCAGTTCCGTAATAAACCTTAAGGCCGGGGGTGGGTGGTCCGGAGCGTTTGCAGGATTTGAATATCACATTATTGGTTTTAAAAGTAATCCATGGACCCCATACACAGGAATCCTGGCCAGCTACTCTTACAATGGAGACTATGGAGTGTATATACCTTTTGGGTTTCATTATATTAGTAAAGAAGGGATTTCTTTTGGATTCGATCTGGCTTTATGGATAAAAAATACCATCGATACCACTGCCGATAATGGGACAAAACATTTTGAGCCCTTTGGTTCAGGCTCAATTAGAATTGGCTACCATTTTTAAATTGTGAATTCGATTTATAGTAGTAATTTCAGAGTTTTAGGTAATATTTCTGGCAAAACAAAAATCTGTTAAGATGATTACAAAAACATTATTTTTAATCAGTCTCCAGCTTTTTTTTATTGTTGGTGAACATGCTTCATATGCAAACGGTAGTGAACTTACCAGTCCTGACGGGAAGTACCTGATTACTGCCGGCATCAATAAATCAGGACAGTTTCAATACAAGGTTTCATATAAGAATAAAATAATTATTTCCCCTTCCTCACTAAACCTGAAATTGAATAATGGAATGTTGTTAGGAAGTAATACCAGAGTTATTTCAGAAAAAGACACTATAGTTGATTATACATGGCAGCCGGTGTATGGGGAGCAAAATAAATACAGGGATCATTACCATCAATTGAAAATCACCTTGCAGGACAAAGATTCTGATTATGAATTAGATATAAATTTCAGAGCTTATAATGAAGGTGTAGCATTCAAATATATTGTTACTAATACCAAACAAGCAGGGGAACTACATATCAAAAAGGAATTATCGGAATTTTCCTTTCCTGGTGATGTAAAAGGATGGCTTACTCACTCAGCTCAGGGAACAATAATAGAGCAAGCAATTAGCGAAATAACAAAAGCTGTTGAAAGACCTCTTGTTCTCAGGGAAAAAAATGGCCCATACATAGCACTGGGTGAAGCCGGCCTGGTAGATTATGCAAGAATGAAATATATTTCTTCAACAGAAAAGAAAAACACCCTTGTATCTTCACTGGCAAGTGAAGTGGAATTATCCATTCCTGCTGCCACTCCATGGCGATTTATTATGGCTGGCGATTCTCCCGGAGAGCTACTGGAAAACAACTATTTATTGCTTAACCTGAATGCACCTAATGAAC
>JAOZKQ010000442.1 GCA_029935275.1 Bacteroidales bacterium
CCTGAGGAATATAAGCCATTGTGGGTAGTAGATTTTCCTTTATTGGAATGGGATGAGGATTCAAAAAGATTCCATGCCAAACATCATCCTTTCACATCCGTTAAAGAAGAAGACATTCCTTTGCTGGATAAGGATCCGGCTAGCGTACGTGCCAATGCTTATGATCTGGTAATTAATGGTGTGGAAGTTGGCGGAGGTTCTATCAGGATACATGATAAGAAAGAACAAGAGGCCATGTTTAAACATTTAGGTTTTACTAAAGAACAGGCAGAAAAACAATTTGGATTTCTTATGAATGCTTTTAAATACGGAGCACCTCCTCATGGTGGTATTGCTTTTGGTTTTGACAGGTTTGCTGCATTGCTGGGGGGATCAGAGTCAATCAGGGATTATATTGCTTTTCCTAAAAATAATTCCGGCCGGGATATCATGATTGAAAGCCCTTCTGAAATTTCAAAGGAGCAATTAAAAGAATTAAATATTTTTTTATCAAAAAGTAGGTAGAACGTATCTATAAAATTTGTACACTTGCAATATTATAACTGATTTCTTAAAGAGAATCAGCTATCGTTAAACCTATTTTTAAGTATAAAATGATTAAAGTTCACCGTGATAAACAGGGTTTTCTTGTTACATTTCAAAACACAAACCGGCTGAATTGTTTTGTAGCCGAAGAGTTAACCGGGCTTTTGCCTGAGTTTGAACAAGCAAAAGGATGTTTGGTCAGAATCAATTTTAAAGGAATCAATTTTATAGATACCAGCGGGTTTCAGTTTTTGTTTGATTTGGTAAAAAGATCTGTTGAATACGGATTTTCTTACCGCCTTTGCCATGTATCGGAAGAAGTGATTGAGCTGGTTGACAGGGTTGAATATCTGGAAAAAGCAACAGTTGAGGCTTTTGTTGAAGCAGGGTCTTGTAATTAATGTCTGATGGTACTCCACTGCAATCTGTTCTTGCATTTTAGCATTAACACATTCATGCATTTAAGCATTCCTGTTTCTTGATTATTCCTTGTCTTTTTCCTTCGTTTGCATTGGATTTGGCCTGGATCCGGATCTTCGGTTATATTTATAAAGTTGAAATCTTGAAACTTCCGGTTTTACAGGCCAGTAGTTATTGGATGTGTTGACATCTGCTGTTTCCAGGTGTGGGTCCAGGGCAATACTTTTTACTTTTTTATCAAAATAGAAGGTTTTGCTAACTTCTTCATTATTTCTCCTCCAAATCTCAGCAGGTATCCTAACTTCAGTGCTGCTGTCATCTTCAAAAGTAAATTCCAGAATAATGGGCATTATCAGTCCTCCAATATTTTTAAAGCTTAATTCATAAAAATTTCCTTTCATCGTGAGCAATTGTTTGTTTTGATCATCAGCTGATTTTAAATATTGTTCATAAGCTTTCTTGTCTTTCTCTGTAGTCTCATATTTGTTGTAAGCGGTATAGAAATCTTCCAGGTTTTCATCCAGTTCAGTGGCGGTTTTTAGTGTTGCTTTATTTTTTGTAATGCTAACAGGTTCAGGTGTTTTTTCTGCTTTTTCTTTTTCCAGTGCTTTTTCTATTTCCGGATCATGTGAATCAACCTGGAAAACCCGGATCTTTTCAAGAGAAATGTCAACATTATCGGTGGTATAGAACCAACCTCTCCAAAACCAGTCGAGATCAACAGCTGATGCATCCTCCATGGTCCTGAACAGGTCTTCAGGGGTAGGGTGCTTAAACATCCATCTTTGGGAATATTGTTTAAAAGCAAAATCGAATAGCTCTCTTCCCATAACGGTTTCTCTCAAAATATTTAAGGCTGTACAGGGCTTGGAATAAGCATTGCTGCTAAAATTGAAAAGTGATTCTGAATTAGTCATAACAGGGGTAAGAAATTTCTTATCTCCACTCATATAACGAACAATATTTACAGGTATTCCCTTTGAATGAGGATAGTTATGGTCCCATTCCCTTTCTGTAATTCCCTGCAGGAAAGTATTGAGGCCTTCATCCATCCATGTCCATTGCCGTTCGTCAGAGTTTACAATCATTGGGAAAAAATTATGGCCAACTTCATGTATAATTACACCCAACATGCCGTATTTTGTTCTTTCTGAATAAGTCCCATCCGCTTCTGGGCGTCCGCCATTGAAACAGATCATAGGATATTCCATGCCTATATTGTTTGTATGGATAGATTGAGCAACAGGATAGGGATAGTCAAAAGTATATTTGGAGTATGTTTTTATTGTATGGGCAACTACTTTTGTGGAATATTGTTCCCAAAGCGGGTTTCCTTCTTTTGGATAAAAAGACATGGCCATAACTGTACGGTTACCAAACTTTACACCAATTGCATCCCATATAAATTTTCGTGAGGAGGCAAATGCAAAGTCCCTTACATTTTCAGCTTTAAAATGCCATGTTTTTGTCCCGGATACCTTGGTTTTTTCATTTTCAATGGCTTCATCTTCTGTAACAATCATCACAGGTTCAGATGATGTTTTCGCATCATTAAACCTTGACCTTTGCGTGGGACTCATAACCTGTTTTGGGTTTTGGAGAACCCCGGTTCCTGCAACAATATGATCTTCAGGAACAGTTATATTAACATCATAATTCCCAAAAGCCAGGGCAAATTCCCCATTTCCTAAAAACTGTTTATTTTGCCATCCTTCAAAGTCACTGT
>JAOZKQ010000443.1 GCA_029935275.1 Bacteroidales bacterium
CTTTATAATTATTCAGGCGGTCTGCTTGTTTTTTTGTTACCGGAAATCCTTTTTGGGCCAAATCAATGGCCGGTTGGATTATTTCAATAAATTTGAGTTTTCCAAATTGCGTGTGGGCATTTATTACACCATCAACTGTTCCCGGTACTCCAACTGCAAGATGACTATTGGTGCTTAAACCTGAAATCACATTCCCCTTTTTATCAAGATACATATCTGTTGTAGCGGCCATTGGGGCCTTTTCGCGATAATCAAGAGAATATACATTTCCATCAGTCATACGCATTACCATAAATCCCCCTCCTCCTATATTTCCGGCATACGGAAAACAAACCGCCAGACCTAATTCAACCGCACAGGCTGCATCAACTGCATTTCCTCCCTTCTCTAAAATATCCACACCAATTTTTGTAGCCTCAGGATGAGCGCTTACAACCATTCCGTTTTTTTGTACTTCCTGATTTTTTTGCTTTTTGTCATTGATCCCGGTACAACTTCCAAGAGAAAAAATCAAAAAAGAAAAAAGCAAATACTGGTAATATTGTTTAATAGATACGTGTCTTTTCATTTTTATAATTTAAATTCAGGCTACTGTTATATCAGGCCAAAAGTAAAAGAAAAAATCAAATATTGGTTCTTAATGCGAATCAAGGGTTGATTCTTATTGATTTTGTACAAAATACAAGAAAGTTCAGCCCTCTTTGGGGCTGTTTCAAGTGTTTTATTGAATTCCCCGAGCTTCGCACGGGCTTATTAAAGTTAATGTCCTTCAGACATTTTATCCGCCAGTTGGCGGATTAAACAATAATAACCGTGGGTGCAACCCACGGATAAACATACGAATATAAAAAGAGCCCCGAAGTGAGTTCAACTCTTGATTCGCATGAATAACTATTAATTAGTGTCAGCAAGAAAACGTCAATAATTTCGTTACTCTTGTTTTGAAAACAGTCATTTACATTAGTAAACTCCTGATTTTCAAAACTACGAAAGCCTCATTCTTGACGTTTTCTCATCTGATACTTAGTTTTCTTGCAAAGACTAATTACCATCGAGTGACAATAATATACTCGCTAATGTATTCCCTGTTTCCTTACTTAGACCAGTTAATGTTAATTGATCCTTGTTAACTGTTAATTGTTACCTGAGAACCGGCTTCGCATAGACCTCGATCCAGTCTAGCCTGGAACAAGCATTTGACATTCCACCTTTCATCAGATCTGTAAAGCCAATCTCATCAACCTTTGATAAATCAACCTGATCAGAAGGAATTGGTTTTATTTCTTTAATAGTCTCAATATCGAGTAACCACCAGTTTATATCGATTAAATTAAATTCCCGGATTCTCCAATCTTTCGATGCATCATCAGACTGATCACTTACCAGCCAGGTACCATCTGCCAGTTTAAGTAAGATCCTGAGCTTATGAAAGCCTGCCTGCTTTGTTCTCCATTTGATTTTAGCAGAAGCTGAAAGATCTGCAAAAGCCTTCTTATGCTTAAAACTTACAGCCCATGTGTCTAAACACAGACCTGACCATAGGTAATAAGGGTCATCAAGAGGCTTGGCATGGTGACTTTTCTTCAAACTATCCTGTCCATAACCATAAAGGTTTAGTATCAGGTCATCATTTGCAATATGCTTTTGGTTAACAGGTATTTCAGCCGGAATTTCTTTAAAATCCTCTCGAAAAAACAGGTCCGGCCTGTATTCTTGACTATATGTAAAAACTGATATCAACAAGAATGGGATAAAAAAAGATAATTTCATATTTTTTATTTAAGGAATCAGGTTATCGCAATACAGTAACTCAGTTGTCATTAGCTTCGCTGTCAATTAGTTGTCACTAGCTGCGCTGTCATTCGATTGTTATTAGATTGCTTCCTGCCCGAATAAGCCAGGCGGGCGCAATCGTCATTAGCTTCGCTGTTATTAAATGGTCATTCACTGCAGGAGTCCTTTGGAGAATAACAATTTAATGACCTCCAAATGACAATATATGTTCACAAATGCTTCTGTCTCCATGCACCGAACATCGGTCTAGAACTTCAATTCCTTGCCGGCAAAATGCTTCATAAACTGGGCTCTTTCATAAGCAGCTGGATTCTTAACATTAGCATAGCTCAGTTTTCCTTTAAAGTCGGAAATAGATTTAAAATCATGTTTATCCATCCAGTTCTCTAACTCCGTAAGCATTTGACTGGCATATTCCTTTCCATTCATATAAAAGGCAGAAGCTACCTGCACTGCACTGGCTCCTGCCAGCATTTGTTTTATTAAGGCAGAGCTGTCATGCACCCCTGTAGATGCAGCAAGCTGACATTGTACCCTGTCAGCCATAAGTGCTATCCAGCGAAGCGATAAAGTTAATTCACCAGGAGTGCTGTAAACATTCGAAGAACTAACTGTTAAATTATCTATATCAATATCCGGACTATAAAACCTGTTAAATAGTGTGATCGCAGAGATCTCTGTTTTTGACAATTGGTATATAAGTGATGCCAGGTTTGAAGAGTAATAACTGATTTTAAGAATAATTGGAATACTTATTTTGTCTTTTATAGCATCAACAATATCAAAAAACAATTTTTCATCCTTTTCCGGAGAATGAGCAAGATCAGAAGGAAGTGAAAAAATATTTAATTCAAGGGCATCGG
>JAOZKQ010000444.1 GCA_029935275.1 Bacteroidales bacterium
GTAAGGTAGGATAAAGACCAGATGATGGTTGTATCCATAAAGGAGGCAAAGAAAAAGCCCACTACATATAACAAACGGTAATAAATTACATAGCTAGGTCCTGCCAGGTAAGTAATTGCCCTATCTCCGTAATATGACCATGAGATGGCAGTAGAAAAGGCAAACAATAAAAGTCCTATAGAAACAATATACTTGCCATAATCACCGAGAAAACTGTGTTTAAATGCTTCGGTTGTGAGGGGTGCACTATGTATCAATGATTTCCCTTTTACTTTAACCTGTCCTTTCTGATCATCTAATTTTCCATTAACTACTTCAATTTCACCAGTCATCCGTTCCTTTTCTTTAAAATACAGAACATCTTCTGCAACAGACCTGGAATTAATAAGGGTAATGGCATTCATCATTTTACCATCTTCTATGTTTAATTTACCTGTGTATAAAGGAAGGGATTCTTTATTGAACAAAAAATGGTTCAGTTTTTCCTGGTCGGCGGGTAGTTCGTCATCATATGTCCCGTCAACATATGTCATGTCTGTAATCTGAAACTGATTTTCAATTTTCTCATTCCAAACGCCTGATGAAAGAAGCACAAGCCCAGTTAGGGTACAGATAACTATGGTGTCAATAAAGGGCTCCAGTATGGCAACCATTCCCTCTGAAACCGGTTCATGGGCTTTAGCGGCTGCGTGAGCAATAGGAGCGGATCCTTGTCCTGCTTCATTTGAAAATAATCCTCTGTTGGCACCCCGGTTAAATACAAATGCAAAACTGGCCCCCAGGAAGCCTCCAACAGCAGCCTGGCCGGTGAATGCAAAGCGGAAAATAGAAATGAAAGATGGAATGATGTTTTCATAATTCGAGATAATTACAAGAACAGCCCCAATAAAATATAAAATAGCCATTGCCGGTACCAGTCTTGAAGTCACTTTTGCGATTCTTTTAATCCCTCCTATAATCACGAGTCCAAGCAAAGTGGCCAGCACCGCTCCGGTAATTATGTGATTTAAGCCAAAAGTAGTGAAAAGGGAGTTGGAAATACTGTTAATCTGAGGTAAGCTTCCTGTTCCAAAGGAGGATAGAATGGTTGCCACTGCAAAGAAACCACCAAGCCACTTACCTGTTTGGATAACCTTGTTGTTTTTTAATTTAATATTTAGCCTCTTTTTCATATAATACATTGGGCCTCCGGAAATGGATCCATCGGGTAAAATATCCCTGTACTTATGAGAAATGGTGACTTCAACAAATTTTGTAGTCATACCAAAAAAGGCAGTAACCAGCATCCAGAATAGTGCAGCAGGTCCACCGAGATGGATAGCAAGGGCTACACCTGCTATATTACCGGTTCCAACTGTACCTGATAAAGCGGTTGATAAGGCCTGGAAGTGTGAGGTGTCTCCAATGTCGTTTTTTTTATCAAACTTTCCTTTAACTATATCAATAGCATGTTTAAAATAACGAAATTGAGGAAAGCCCAGATAAATGGTGAAAAATATTCCTGTACCAAGAAGCAGGAAAACAAACCACCAATGGCCTCCAATATATGAATCTATCTGAATGAGAAATGCATTTACTTTTTGGATCATCAGGTAAAATATTTTAGGATTAGGGAAGCAAATGTAGCAATATTGGTAAAATTAGCATTAGGTTCAATTAGAAAATGTTTCCCTGTTGCACAAAAAAATAAGAGTTTCCGGAATTCCGGAAACTCTTAACCCCTAACTTTATCCCCAACGGATAATTAAAACAACCAATTAATTTATTAAGAAATCGGCTTTTTATTATTTAACCCAACATAGTAATATCAATCATTGTGCCATAAATTATAAGAAGTTATATATCAGGGGTATGTATTTAATTGGATGTTTTGAGTAATCTGGCTTAGCGTACGATTTTGATACAATTGAGGTACGATTCCGTACATATTTCAAAAAATAATTACTTTTATTTAGCACTTACAAAGTTTTCCTGAAAATATAATGTTGGAGATATGCGTTAAGCTTTTGCTATTTCAAGAATAACTAATATCCAATAACTTATAAATAAATAACCTTTTCATAAATTTATCGTAAAACTGATTAAAATAAAGGAGTGTTAATGAACTTTATCAGGAAGATATTAATTATTATCCTGGCTTTTTCTATGGTTTCGTGTGTTTCTATTTCAATACAACCAAAGAAAAAGAAGAAGAAGCATGTCCAGCATGTTGAAACTACTCACCTCGGAAAGAATAAATATTTCTTTTCTAAAGACTACCAAAAGAAGTTGTCGAAGCGGGCAAAAAAGAACCGTAGGTAAAAGATTTGGGTATTCTATGTAGATCGATTAGGTTCAATTATGAATCTTCCGGATTTTTATTGGTTTTTATTCATAGGCTATTTGCTATTCTGTCATACAATTATTATTTGATTGCTATGCAATTGCTATTTAACTTTTTTGTATTCCCTTCAGCATTCTGCACTTTACCCCTCATTCTTTATTGAAAGTACTTTCCATTAAATATGATCCCGCTCTCAAATAATAGGCCTTTGAATTAGGGTCAGCCTTTTCCATCAGGGTGCTGATTTCATCCTTGAATAAAAGAGTTTTTTCTTTATCCATATTACTAATAATATTTATTGCCTGGAGTTTTACCAAATCGTTTGGATTAT
>JAOZKQ010000445.1 GCA_029935275.1 Bacteroidales bacterium
TTTTCTCCATTAAACATGGGAGCTGATATTGTTGTTTATAGCATGACCAAATTTATTAATGGGAAAAATGATTGCATTGCCGGAGCTATTTGTGGTACACAAGAGTTTATTAATTCATTGATTGATGTTCATTCCGGTACTGCTATGCTTTTAGGGCCGGTACTTGACCCTTTGCGTTCGTCATCAATTCTTAAAAACCTACATACTTTACATGTGAGGCTGCAAAAGCATGGTCAGAATGCAATGTATCTGGCCGGAAAATTTAAGGAATATGGGCTAAATGTTATTTATCCCGGACTTAAAGAACATGCAGGACATAATTTAATGAAGAGCATGATGAATAGTCAGTATGGTTATGGGGGAATGATCGCTATTGATATGGTAACTGCAGATCTTGCAAATGAGTTTATGGTCCATATGCAGGAAAAAGGGGTGGGCTACCTGGCGGTTAGTTTAGGGTATTTCAGAACCTTATTTAGTAATTCAGGTACCAGTACTTCTTCAGAAGTGCCCATCGAAGAACAAAAAAAGATGGGGCTTTCCGAGGGACTTGTACGTTTTTCAGTTGGTTTGGATATGGACATTGAGAGAACCTGGAAACTAATTGAATCCAGTCTGAAAGAGATTGGAGTGAACTAGAAAGTTCCAGATATAAGCTAATTCCTGTTTGGAATGTAGGATACTAAAAACAATCAGTTATTTGTTTTTCTTTTCGGCAATCATTTTATCCAGGAGTTTTGTCACTTTTTTACTGTTCCATTTTGCTGCACCTTTCTTTTTTAAAATAAGTTGTCCTTCTGGTGAGATTAGAAAAGTAGAGGGAATAGATTTGGATTGAAAGATTTCTGGTATCGGGCCGGTTAATATGTATGTTGGCATGGAATATTGATTTTTCTCCAGAAAGGCTTTTATAGTTTCCGGGTCTTCCTGACTAATCAGTATCATTTTTATTTTATCCCCATAACTTTCATGAAGCTTCTGAATGCTTGGCATTTCTGCAATACATGGGGGACACCAGGTAGCCCAGAAATTCAGAAAGATGACATTGCCTTTTAATTGTTCAAGACTGACTGTTTTTTTGTTCATGTCCTGAAAGGACCATTGGTAATCTCCGGATGAAATTTCAACTCCTGTTGTGGCATTCAAACCCAGGGGTGGAATTAAGGTAAGTCTTTTTATTGTAGAAACTACCTTTGTTCTTGTGCCGGGTATAATGATAAGTAATAATAGCGTATAGAAGAAAATATCAAAAACTATGGATAATTTACTTTTCTTCTGGTAATATTGTTTTAAACGGTCTAAGATCTTCTCCATTTGAATTTATTTTAAGGCTACAAAGCTATAACTAAAATTCAAATATTAATAAATCCATTATTGTTGATCTTATATAGTCTTTGCAAGAAAACGTCAAATACTGCGTTACTCTCGTCTTAAAAGCAGTCATTTACGAAAGTAAACTCCTTGGTTTTCAAGACTTCGAAAGCCTTGTCTTTGACGCCTTCTTATCGAAGACTTAAAAAAGAGGAGTTTTCTTGCAAGCACTATATAGAAAGTGAGGGGGGATGACTTTCAGTTACTCTACCACTGCAAAATGATTAAAAAGCTCCTTCCATATGATCAATTTTATTCCCCTCAAGACTAAGGTATTCCTTCATTAAATTTGCTGTGAGGCAGGAATGTACCGGTAGAATATATACAAGTTCTCCTATGTTTGTTTTTTCGAATTGTTCCTCATTTAATTGTATGGTTCCATGTTCCTGCGACAATCCAATCAGGATATTTTCTTCACCCGTATCGATCCAGGTTTTTTCTTTCAATTCAACTAGCCTGCCATAAATTTTTTGTTGATTATTATCCAAAACAAATTCCCTGGAGAAGTGGATGGCACCACCATGGACAATTATTTGTTTTTCTTTTTTCTTTTTTGATACAACCGGGCATGCAACTGCAACCGCAATCTGGCTCAGGCTGCAAACTCCAAGATGGTACTGCATAAGATCAAAAAATACAAAATTTCCCGGCCTTGCTTCATCTGCTCCTGATAGATCCTTAACACTTGCAAAAGAAGGGGTGTCACCAAGGGATATTTGCAAATTGGGATGTAATGTTGCATACTTGTTTTTTAGTACTTTTAGTTTTTGTACAGCATCAGTATGAAGCTCTTCTATTTCTTCCACAGAACCGGCTTGATAAGTATTGCCGGTATGGGATAAGAATCCTTTTAAGTTTAGGTTTTCAAGCGAATCAATTTCTTTAATTATTTTTTCATAAGTCTCCGTTTCCTCAACGGGAATACCTGAGCGGTGATGGCCGGTATCTGCTTTGATCCATATATTTACCGGTTTGCTAAGTAAAATATTTAGTTTAGTTGGAACCCCGGGATCAGCAATCACTAATTCCAGGTTTATTTTTTCTGCTAATGCGTTTATTTTCTGAATTTCCCGTAAGTTAACAGGAAAGGCAATGGTGATATCTTTCCATCCTTGCCCTGCAAAATATTCAGCCATTTTTACAGATGATACAGTGATGGCTCTTAGCCCTGCATTTTTGAACCATGATCCTACCTGAGCAGATTGATGAGTTTTAAAATGGGGACGGAAAGTTATTTTCTGTCTTTCCATCTTCTCTGTCATT
>JAOZKQ010000446.1 GCA_029935275.1 Bacteroidales bacterium
GAACGTACGATAAGTGAAGTCAAGAAAAAGAGTGGAAATAATAATATTTCAGGTTATGTTGCAGATCTTTCTTCTTTATTGAAAGTAAAGGAAATGTCAGTTGCTTTGTTGGATACAGAAAAGAAGCTGGATGTTCTTCTTAATAATGCAGGAGTAATCATGAAATCATATCAACTTTCTGATGAAGGACTTGAAATGACTTTTTCCGTAAACCATTTATCTCACTTTTATTTAAGTGGCCTTCTTTTGCCTCTTCTACTGAAAAATGAAAAATCAAAGATAATTAACCTTAGCTCTATGGTTCATTCCAGTAGTATTGATTTTGATGAGCTTTTGGATCCTCGTTTTTTTGATAGTGTAAATGCCTATTCATTATCAAAACTTTGCAATGTGCTTTTTACTTATAAGTTGAGTGGCATATTAAAGGATACTGGAATTACTGTGAATTGCATGCATCCAGGTGTGATCAATACAAAGATGCTTAAGGATACCTGGGGACCCATCGGGTCACCAGTAAAAGAGGGGGCTGACAGAGAAGTTTTCCTGGTTGAGTCGGAGCTTACCGATATGCTTACAGGAAAATATTTTCAGGATAACAGGGAGCGCAAGTCCAGTATTGTTTCCTATGATAAAACAATACAGACAGCATTATGGAACCTAAGCATTTCACTTCTGGAAAAGGCAGGAATGAGTGCCGGCTATCCAATAGAATAAAAGGGTGTTAATCCTGTTTGCTTTAATCTTTCTTTAGAAATTTCAGCTCGGTAAAATCAAAATCAGGATTAGGGATATTTATTTTCATCTCACTAACTTTCCCATTCTCATTCAGAAGAAACTGGACTTTCCCTGAAGGTAATCCTGGTGTATTTATTAGTTTTATTTTGAATGTATTGTACTGCCAGTGGGTAAGTTCGCCAATAAAGTCAGGGGTAGGAATAAAATGAACTATCAGTTGTCCCTGTTCTAATCTGACCCTGGCATCGCCATATATTTTGCCTCCATAAGTGCCTGCAAATTTTTCCAGGTCCAGGGAAGGGGAGGTGTTCTTTATGTGATTTTCTTCCTCCTTTATTTTATGTTCTTTTTTCCTTTCTTCTGATGACTGTGCCCGTTCCAATCCCCATGCACTCCAGTCTTTTTCTTCTACACCAAAATAGCGGTCCAGTATGCCATATGTAAGATAAGAAGGAAGACTGTTGATGCTGTTTGTAAGAATTACCAGACCAAAATTTTCCTCCGGAACAAGTGCTACCCTTGATATTTGACCATCAAGGCCCCCTCCATGACTTACTACTTTGCGAGCATGATAATCATATAAACTCCAGCCAAGCCCGTAGCCACTAAAATGTTTGGATGGCCATAGCTTTGAGGATGTTTCTGAAACTTTAAATGGGTTTTGTACAGTCCACATTTCAGTTGCTTCCTTTGATGAAAAGAAAACTTGCCCATTTAATGTCCCCCTGTTAAGTTGTAGGATTATCCATTTGCTCATTTCTGAAACGTTGGAGTTTACTGACCCTGCCGGGGCAATATTGTCCCAGTTAACCCAGGGAATGGGTACCTGGCTGCTGTCCACTTTTACATGTCCCATTACAATATTTTTATTATCACCAAAATCCCTGATAGTGGTATTAGTATTGTTCATGCCAAGAGGGTCAAGTATTTGTGATTTAATAAAGTCGTCCCATGTAGTTCCTGTAATTGCTTCAATAAGCTGACCAGCAGTAAGAAACATTATGTTAGAATAGCCATATCCTGCCCTGAATCCAAATGTTGGTTTTAGGTAACGTGCTCGGCGTATTACATCATTCCTGCTGTGGGTACTGCCATACCATAAAAGGTCTCCACTGAAAGTTTTTAACCCCGAGCGGTGGCAAAGAAGGTCACGTATAGTCATTTCGGCTGAGACATAAGGGTTATATAGTTGAAACCAGGGGAGATAATCCTGTACTTTATCATCCCAGGATAGTTCTCCTTTGTTAACCAGCATTGCCAGGGCTGCCGATGTCATGGCTTTTGTGTTGGATGCAATACCAAACAAGGTATTTGTATCAACAGGTTCGCCGGTTTCAATATTCCGGACACCATATCCTTTGGCAAAAATAATTTTATTGTCTTTAACAATGGCAATAGCCATTCCCGGAATTTCCCAATTTTTCATGGATTCTTCAATATAATTATCCAGTTCCTGAAAATCAATTTTGCCAGCCTGTTGACTGTAGCTCAAAGGGAGGTTTAATAATAGTATGCCTGAAATTAGAAGAAGAATAAAAAGCTTCTTATATAAGGGAATAATGTGATTGAGCATAATCATTAGTTTAAATTTTTCGGCATAAAAATACATATTTACCGGGAATGAGTTCATTAAAAAAAAATATTAATAATTAATGCGAATTAAGAGTTGGTTCCAAACCATGCATTAGAAATATTGGTATTATTTCTCAAATCGGGGTTAACCCTTACTAGATACAGTTAGTTCGTTTTAAGAAACTCCTACTGCATAAGTCGGGTTGAACCCACTTTGGAGTTCTTATTGTATTCGTCTGTTTGTATGTGGGTTACACACATGGTTATTATTTGTTTAATCCGCCAACTGGCGGATAAAATGTCTGAAGGACATTAACTTTAATAA
>JAOZKQ010000447.1 GCA_029935275.1 Bacteroidales bacterium
GGGATGTTTCTTTAAATTTCTCACATAATAAAAACACACTTGTAGAATTGATTGAGGGACTTGAAAACTATGTATTTACAACCACCAATAGTGGTATTGTAGTGGTTCAGGCAACTGTGGAGAATGATTCCTTAGGTGTTGCTGGTGGATATGGCGATATCTATGGTAAGACATTCCAAAGAACTGAGGATGGACAAATTATTGTCGATGCCAATGGACGCCCACTGGCAACTTCAGAGAAAGTATATATGGGTAATTATCAACCAGATTTTGTTGCCGGTTTTTCCAATACATTTATGTTTCTGAATGGCTTTACTCTTAATTTCCTGATTGATGCCAGAATTGGTGGTCAGCTTTATTCCGGTACAGATGCACGCCTTGATGCAAGTGGAGTTTCTGAGCGCACACTTGAATACAGGGAAGAGGGGATTGTAGTTGATGGTGTTGTTAATACCGGTACAGCTGAAGCTCCTGTATATGAGCCAAATACAGCTCAAATTACAGGGCAGGAATATTGGGGTGCTATGAGTAGTATTGCTGAAAATCATATCTATGATCAAACCAATATTCGTTTAAGGGAACTTTCTCTTACTTACAGGTTCAATCTTAAAGATATTTTTATTCAGAACCTTACACTTGGCCTGGTTGGAAGAAATTTATTCTTCCTGTATAAAGATATTGATAACTTTGACCCTGAGTCGAGTTTTAGTACAAGTAACTTCTCACAGGGAGTGCTTTGGTATAACCTGCCTTCCACAAGAAGTTTTGGTTTTACCTTAAATGTTAACTTTTAAGAAAGGAAAAATATGAAAACAATAAAAATAATATTAGCTTTTGTTTTTGTGCTTGGCCTCGCTTCCTGTACAAAGGATTTTGAGGAAATAAACACGAACCCAAATGTAGTAACAAGTGACGAAGCCAGTGGCCGTTACTTTATTACTAACCCCGAAGTACGCCTTTACGGGCCGGACCGTTATCCATATTGGAGAGCTCAATTGATACATTCAGATCGTTTTGCCGGCCATTTTACTTTTGGTAGCCATGGAAGCTGGTGGAGTGATGAACTTTGTTATACCTATAGTTCTTCTTATACCGATGCTTCCTGGGGCTGGTTGGCCGGATATTTTGGAGGCCTGGATAACTTTTTGAAGCTGACAGAAACGGGAGGTGAATTTGAGAATCCGTTGATGTATGCAACTGGTCAGATTATCAAGGGATTGTATTTTCAGATGTACACCGATATATTTGGAGAGATTCCTTACTCCCAGGTTGGTGATCCGGCTATTACCTTGCCGGAATATGATACCCAAAAGGATATCTATAAGGGAATAATTGCTGAACTTAACCTTGCTATTACTGCCATTGGTGATAATCTAACCACTGGTGACGGAGTAGATGATATGGGTGAAAATGATCTTTATTTTAAAGGTGACCTGCAGAAATGGAAGAAAATGGCCAATACACTCAAGTTACGTATAGCTATACGTGCCAAAGGTGCATCA
This sequence comes from Bacteroidales bacterium, assembly GCA_029935275.1. Taxonomy (GTDB): domain Bacteria; phylum Bacteroidota; class Bacteroidia; order Bacteroidales; family VadinHA17; genus JANTGF01. The sequence goes on from JAOZKQ010000447.1 coordinate 1,503, forward strand.
GGTGATGATTTCTCCGATCAGGCTATTACAGAGGCTCTTACTTTAGGTATGTTTATAGAGGCCGGCGAAGACTGTACCCTTCCTAAGGATGGTGAAATTTCACAGTGGGGCTCAGCGGCCTATGGTGATGTTTGGTGGAACTTTGGAGGATATGGCTCCAAATGGAAAGTTGGACAGGTAATGATTAATTATATGTTGCGTAATAACGATCCCAGGTTATCTAAATATGCTGTTCCTTCAGTGGGTGGACAATTTACGTTTACAAGACCTGACCAGGAGTCTAATGAAGATGGCTATACCTACTTCGAAAAAAGAACCAGATTTTTGGCCCATGCCATAAATGAAGCCATTGATTTGCAAGGTGGTGATACAACTAATGTTTTCCAGTATAACGTGGATAATGTTGTTTTTGATGTACCACAGGATACCTATTATATAGGTCAGCCAACACGCTTAAATGGTAAAATAAAGAGCATGGTAAGATTTGAGTTCTTCAGTAGCCCGTCTGACTATGTTATCCAAAGAAAAAACCAGGGTCAACCTATTTCTCCTGAGTTAATCATGACAGCCGGTGAAGCTTATTTTTTAAGAGCTCAGGCAGCTCTTGACGGGTATGATGGTGATGCTCAGTTACTTTATAATGATGGTGTCAGAAGTGCCATGAAGTTATGGGGTGTGGGAGATGCTGATATTGATGCATTTTTTGCCAGTGGAAGTCCTTTAACTGTAGTTTCAGCTGAGAATGTTGCTATTCAAAGGTGGATGAATGATTATACTGATGGCTTTGAAGCATGGGCAGTGGTAAGAAAAACCGGATTCCCAACAGAACTTAGCCAGGGTGTGAATGATATCAATATTTTTGGTTATGGTGATATCAATGGTGATTATCCAACAAGAATGAAATATGGTAATGCAGCCTATAATCAAAATGGAGTGAACCTGGGAGATGCTATATCTCGTCAGGGTCCTGATGAAATGAATACAAAGCTTTGGTTTGCTAAATAATATAAGCGAAAGTATTTAGATTTTAAAAAAGCCATTCTTTTTTAGGGTGGCTTTTTTGCTTTGCTGTTATTAGTTGTTATTAGCTTTCGCTGTTGTTAGTTGTTATTAGCTTTCGCT
>JAOZKQ010000079.1 GCA_029935275.1 Bacteroidales bacterium
ATAAGGATTACTCAAAAATTGCTTTAAGCTCACTCTCCAGTTCCTCAGCAGTTTGTACTTTACTAATGATCCGTCCTTCCTGGTCAAGTATAAATTTAACCGGTAAACCAGTTATCAGGTATTCCTTAGCCACCAGACCTCTTGGTCCCTGCTCATCTATTAACTGTATCCATGGCATTTTAAATTCATCAATGGTTTTTAGCCATTTAATTTTATTCACATCTAAAGAAACACTTACAAAATCAACCCCCCTTTCAAAATACTTATTGTATAAATCACGCTTAAGATCTGTTTCCAGCAAACATTTACCACTCCATGAAGCCCAAAAATCCAATATTAACAAATTACCACTACCAGCTAAATCGGATAAGGAAAATTTATTAGCTATTGAATCAGGCAGGGAAAAATCAAGGAAGGCCTGGCCTGGTTTTGTGGCATTAATAGCATGGATCTTTTGCTTAATCTGCAAGACATATAAAGTACTATCCAGCCCGGGCTCCAATTGGTTAGTCAATTGAGTCAGTGCAATCATGTCAAGATCGGTATAAATCAGATTAAGAATAAAAGGAGCCAGAATATTATCTGAATTATTTTTCACAAAGTCTATCTGGTAATCAAGTTTTCGCTTAAAAAACACAGATCTTAGAGAATCCAATTCAGCTGCAGTTTGCTTATCCCCAATTCTATTCGCAAGCTGCCAATGTTTATAAATGGCAGCAAGTGTATCGGAATACATTGTTTTATTCACCTGCTCAAATTCATTGAATTTCTCCTGGATCTCAGATCCGGTAATTTCCGGATCACGCAGCAGGCTATCCTTATCCACTTTAATTTTGATTAATTTATTCTCAAGAAAAAATCTAACAAATTGCCGGTTATTATCAACTGTAATATATACATATTCCGGATAATCAAGCTCGCCTGAAAACCGGAAAAATCCTTTGGTATCAAGCCTGGTTTTTGAAATCACTTCCCACCCGGCCACAGTTTCATGCATAAGAGAAACAGAAGCTCCTGGATATGCAGGGAATTCCCCATTGATCTCAAACCCCGGATTATGCTTACAGGATCCTATCCCAAAAACAGAAATAAGCAGGAATAATAACTTTAAAAAATACTTTTCTTTCATTTTTTTTATTCAATTACTCTGCAAAAATAAAAAAAAGCCTGTCCCTACTTAAAGAAACAGGCAATTCATTTAAAAGAAAAATATTAATCCATTAATTCTGCCAGTTTTTTATGCAGATCGTCTCCCCTCACATTTCTTGCAAGAATAATTCCGTCTTTATCCAATAGGAAGTTTCCCGGAATGGAATTTACCCCATAAAGTTTGGCAGCAGCATTTTGCCAGTATTGCAAATCAGATACTTGTGTCCAGCTAATCTCGTCTTTTTCAACAGCCTCCAGCCATTTATCCTTATCCCGATCCAAAGAAACACCCAGAACATCAAAACCTTTATCGTGGTATTTATTATAAGCAGCCACAACATTTGGATTCTCAGCCCTGCAAGGGCCACACCATGCCGCCCAAAAATCAATCAGCAAATACGAACCAAACAAAGATGAAAGTTTAACAGGATTACCATCAGGATCATTTTGAGTAAAATCAGGAGCCGGCTGACCTATTGCTACTTTCTTCAGAACTTCAGCTCTTTCATTAAGTGTTTTAACTTCTTCCAATCCACTTAAAGACTCATCAAGTCCATTAAGGTATTCACCAAGCTCATTCCCATCTAAGTCATATGATGCACCTCTTAAAATGGTGGGTGAAATATATGAGGCAGGGTGGCCTTTTACATAGTCTAGCTGAAAGGCAATATATTTTTTATATATTGAATCTGACTGGACGTCCAGTAAAGCAAGCTTCTCATTATCCTTAGCATCTTTTGCCAACTTTCGTTGCTCATAATTTGCTCTGAACTCATCATTAAAAATACTCAGCCCATCATTAAAAGCATTATACTCATCCTGTACAGGTGAGCCTGAAACCTCTATTTTATATAGTGTATCAGCACTCCCTGTAATTTGAATTTCTAAATTTTCAAGAAAGAATCTACCTGCTCCTCTCTTGCCATCCACATATAAATAATGCATTTCAGGAAGTCCTGTCTTTCCTACCATCATGAAACTACCATTTGAAACAATAGCAGAATCAATGGTAAGGTATTTACCAGCCTTTCTCTTTTTAAGATAAATCTGGCCTTCATCAGTAAGGCCATCTAGATTACCCGTAATTACATACTGTGGTTCTTTCTGATTACAGGCCAAAACAGAAATAACAAGGATAAGTAAAAAAAATAATTTCTTCATTTGATTTTAAATTAGGTTATTAACAAAAATTTCAGCAAACGTACATATTCATTTTTTTAGAATAAAGACAAATTAGTCCTTTTTTAATATTTTTTGGGTTAATCCAATCTTCCAGAGGTATAGACTTTCCATCTTTCTATTACTGTTTGCATATCCTCCGGAAGATCAGAATTAAAAAACATTCTTTTACCGGAAACAGGATGAACAAAACCTAAAGATTTTGCATACAAAGCCTGACGGGGCAATATTTTAAAATTATTCTGTACAAATTGTTTATACTTTGTAAATGTTGTCCCTCGCAGTATGGAATTACCCCCATATTCTGTATCATTAAAAAGCGGATGACCGATTGACTGAAAATGAACCCTTATCTGATGAGTTCTCCCGGTTTCGAGGCGACACTCTATTAAAGAAATATAACCCAGATCTTCTAATACCTTATAATGTGTAATAGCCGGTTTCCCTTGCGAACCATCTTTAAATACATACATCTTTGTTCTGTCCTTTGGATTGCGACCAATATTCCCGGTTATTGTGCCTTCAGGTTCTTTTGGAACACCCCATACCAGTGCCTGGTAAGTGCGTTCAACCGTATGATCAAAAAACTGTTTAGCCAGGCGATTAAGGGACAGCTCATTTTTAGCAATAACCAGAAGTCCTGATGTATTCTTATCAATCCTGTGAACCAGGCCCGGGCGTATCTCCCCGGAAGCAAACAAAGGCAAATCTTTCAAATGCCACATTAGGGCATTGATCAAGGTTCCTGTGTAATTTCCAATTCCAGGATGGACAGTCATACCAGGCTTTTTATTTACCAACAGTACATCTTCGTCCTCATAAATTATATCCAGTGGAATATCTTCAGGCAGGATCTCTAACTCACGCGGAGGGAAAGCCAGAACAATAGTAATTATATCATTTGGCTTAACTTTATAATTTGATTTTACTGCTTGCTGATTAACTAAAATATTTCCTGCAGCAGCAGCATTTTTAATTCTCGACCTGCTTACATTCTCCAGTTTGTTTACAAGGAACTTATCAATCCTTAACGGACTTTGCCCCTTATCAGCAACAATTCTATAATGCTCATACATCTCATGTTGTTCTGGAAATTCATCTTTCATATCCAATTATTATAACCCGGATTAATACGAAATTTTAAGAAATTTTTCTCTTGCTATCTTTCCTGAGATTTGCAATTCAATAATATACAAACCATCTTTCAGGTCTGAAATATTAATTTTATTCACTGGTTGATTGAATGACTTTACAAGTTTACCAAAGATATCATAGATTCTGAACCCATTCACACCAGCTGGATTAGTCAAAGAAATATTCAAATATGTACTGGCCGGATTTGGGAAAACCGAGAATACCGACTCACCGGGAGTATCAGGTACAGTTGTTACAAAACTGCTGGATATTACCGGGCGGATCATTAAATCCCCTGTATGTTGAGTCCTGCTCCATACATAGTTCATTTGAAAAAATAAATGATTGTAAGACTTACTACCTATGTCAAAGCCCACATTTAGAAAAGTTTCCGAAGTTTGCTCCCAACCAACATAAAATACGCCATCTACAGGAATAGCTTCATTTAGTTTATAGGTATAAAAATCATACAAACTATCAGATAAAACAGGTTTCAAATATTCCTCCTTATAAATAATATCACCTGGTTTGCCATCATTATCACCCCAGACGACCAAGTGAAAATAAGCATCGTTCGCGTTATTAAATGACTGATTAAAATAAATTTGAATAGCCTTTAAACTATCCGGAATCTCTGACTTAAACTGATAGGCAACACTGGCATGACTGGAACCAGAACCATCCAGGCCATAACCTGCCTCAGGGGTACCATCATCATAGGCAAAATAATCCCCAAAAGCCTGATATGAATATGTAGTATCATTAATTTTAGGATCAAAATCATCTGTAATAAGATAGGCTTTCACTTTAAATAATGCTGTATTTTCCCTTGTGGAATTAAAAGTATATAACAATGCGGAATTATAATAAATAGTATCCCATGGCGCAATATTTAAGGCACCACCGGTATAAGCATGAGCTATAGTTCCATTGTAAACATCCTCAATAACAAAATTACGGGTTACATTTCGGGTAATATTATCCTGATTTATATAATTCAGGGGTATAGTACTTCCCATTTCTGAGAGATAAACATCCCGAAAATGTTTCCATGGCATAGATTCATAATTCTTTATAAGCGAACCAATGGGTGAAAAAACAGCAACATCATGATGGACAGTATCAGTTAATGACCTTCCTTTATCCAGCAAGACATAATCAAGGTTCCAGAAATCACCATTCATCACACGACCTGGAGAAGGTTTATAATCAGTAATACTTGCAAAATTCCAAAATCTAAATTTAAAACCTTTCACAAGATGTTTTGACTGATCAACAGGAAGAATAATTTGTTTGAATTGCTCCAGGGAATCTTTCCCCGGCCCGGAAATGCTCCAAACTTCAGTCCAGGTAGTATCAACCGGTGAATAAAACTCCAGCACTAAGGAATCTCCCACCTGAGGATAATCCCCCCTGCCAGCTGCCTGAAAATAAAAACTCAGAAACACATCATCCCCGGCTCCTTCAAGGTTAATTGGCAAACTTGTTAAATGATCGGCCACAAAAGGTTCAGTGGAGGCATTTTCATATATAAAACCGGTACTATCAATAGCATCCAGTGTAGCAACTCCAATTGAAGGAGGATTTATCCCAAAAGAAAAATTAACAAAAGCATCCTGATCTGCCCAGCGGTCAGTGGAAGGGAAAATGGTATTCCTGGAAAAGTCATCAAAGAAAGGAAGTTCCAGTGTATCTGTAATTTGTAAACTTTTTCTATTAAGTGGCTTTTCTTTTATTGCTTTTCTTATAGCAGGATTAATTTCCAGTCCAACAAGCCTTTCCTGGGCTGATAAAAAGACCGGTAGTAAGATAAAAAACCAAAAAGAAATTAATAAAGTTGGTAATCGGTTCATCCGGATTATTCAATATTAACATCAAGAGTATCTGACCGGGAAAGACGGGTAGAGTCCATGGTAAACCACAAATAAACCGGGGAACCCAGGGGAGTTAGCTTATCTTCATCAAATTCAGGATTTTGCTTCCAGATAAATGCCTGTGTTGAGTCATCCAGGTTTTCAACAGTTTCGTCATAAAGTGCCACTCCAATATTTAAAGAAGCATGCAACACTTTATTCCTGGCATCCTCATAATTTAGACCAATTAGCTGAGGCACAATAGTTTCCCTGTTACTAAGCCCGGTTCCTAACACCAGATCAATAACAGAACCTTTTGGAATAGATACTCCCTCCTCTATTTCTTTGCCCTGATATTTTTGTTTTAAAACATTATTCTTAGCAACATCAGGTAAATAGCTCAATCTCCCAACTTTTAAACCACTTGCATCAATTAAAGCTTTTGCCTGCCGATGGCTTACCCCAACCACACCCGGCATTGTAACCATCTCCGGATTTACAGCATTGATGCTAAGGAATATTCTTCTGTTCTTTTTTACATTTTTACCAAAATCCGGCTTCTGCTCAACAATAGTCCCTCTTTCAGCATTATAATCATACACCGAATCAATAATTTCAATTCTAAGTTTTTCCTGCTCTGCCAGTTCCCCGGCTTCGAAAAAAGTTAATCCATAAAAATCTGGAACCGGTTTTGATTTCCCATGATGGGTAAACATTTTTAGCCAGATTAAAATAACAAAAATTAAAATGATTGTTATTAAAACGGATAAAGAAAAGTTCTTTAAAAAAGCCTTACTGCTTAGAAATTTTAAAAACCCCATTATTCTGATCTATGATGGAAAATTACCTGTATAACGACTGGACAAATATAAAATTATACTTTAACAAATGAAAACTTCAAAAAAATCATACTTTTATTAAAAAAGGTGATTAAACTTCATAAACATGTAGCTTATTATATAGCGTATCCCTTTCAACCGGAACACGTTTTGCCTCCTTTATTATCCTTACCAATTCCTCTGTTGATAGTTTTGGTGATTTATCCTCCGAACCTGCCATGGAATAAATCTTTGTAGAATCATCAATGGTTCCATCAATATCATCAACTCCAAATGCAAGTGAAAGCTGAGCAATTTCCTTACCAATCATTGGCCAATATGCTTTTATATGATCAAAATTATCCAGGAAGATCCTGGATACGGCAAAATTTCTAAGATCCTCAAGAACAGAAACTTCTCCAGCCTCTGAAAGTAGATTATTTTCTTTTTTATACTTTAGAGGTATAAAAACATTAAATCCTCCCGTTAGGTCCTGTAACTCCCTAAGCCTACTCATATGATCAATTCTGTCACTGTACCCCTCAATATGACCATACAGAATGGTAGCATTAGACGGAATCCCCAACTCATGGGCAATTCTGTGAATTTCTAACCATAGTTCTGAATCCGACTTTTCAAAACACACCTGTTTACGAATTTCTTCATTAAAAATCTCAGCTCCACCCCCGGGAATAGAATCCAATCCGTAATCTTTAAGTAACTTAAGTCCTTCCCTTAATTCCATGCCAGCCTTCCTGATCATAAAATCCAACTCAATCGCAGTAAAAGCTTTAATATGGATATCCGGACGATGAGATTTTACCAGCTGAAGCATTTTACCGTAATAATGCAAATCCCTTTTAGGATGAACACCACCAACAATATGAATTTCTGTAAGAGGTTTGCCATCATACTCTTTCAATCTACCTAATAAATCATCATAGGAGTACTCCCAACTTCCGGGCTCATTAATTTTTCTTTTATAAGAACAAAACTTACAGTTGTAAATACAAATATTTGTAGGTTCAAAATGGAAATTCCGATTAAAAAATGTATAATTCCCATTATTTTTAACCCTTACATGATCGGCCAACACCCCTAAAAAACCAAGGTCAGCCTTTTCAAATAAAAGAAGTCCCTCATCATAAGTTATTCGCTGATCATTATATACCTTCTCTGCAATCTTTGCTAAACCGGAATTAATATCCGGAAATAAGACCTGTACTGTATCGGGTAAACTCATATTGTTCATTTCGTAAAACCTTTGACCAAAAATCATATTTTTATGGTATAAAAATATGATAAAAAAATGTACAATAAAAAAAAAGGATCAAAACTGATCCTTTTCAACATAAATTCATAAACTTTATGAAAAACTAAACCTTATGCCTGGCTTCATCCGAAACGGATAATTTACTACGTCCTTTAGCTCTTCTTGAGGCAATAACTTTTCTTCCATTTGCAGTTGACATTCTTTCTCTAAAGCCATGCTTATTCTTTCTTTTCCTGTTTGAAGGTTGAAATGTCCTTTTCATTTTAATTGTTTTTTATAATCTGAGCTTCAATAATGAAAATTCAGAAATTTATATTGTATATGTCAATGTTTTCAAAAATGAGATTGCAAAGGTAATCTTTTTTTAAAGAATACAAAAACTACTTAAAAATTTATTTCAGAGATATATAAACTACCTTTTTAGTTTCAAAAAAAGCTTCAGTAAAAAAATCTGCAATTGGCATTTCTTTTGATCGCCCCTTAAACTCTGCTAATTCAGTTGATACATCACCTCCTTTAAGGTAATAGATTCCTTCATTCCCTGTTAGCAAGTTCGAATAATTAAGATTTTTTTCAACCAACTTATAAAAAGCAGGAAGTGTTGTAACTGCCCGGCTAACAATAAATTCAAAACGTTTCCGCAAGGATTCCACCCTCATATGATAAGCATTTACATTTTCCAGATGTAAAGCTTCTTTTATATGGTTAACTACTTTAATTTTCTTCAGGGTTCCATCAATAAGGGAAAATTTTACCTGTGGAAAAAGAATAGCCAGAGGAATTCCCGGGAATCCTCCACCGGTACCCACATCGAGAACTTTTGCACCATCAGGGAAAACAACGACCTTTGCGACTGCTAATGAATGAAGGACATGGTGAAGGTACAAATGGTCAATATCTTTTCGTGAAATTACATTAATGCGACTATTCCAATACGTATATAAATCCTGTAGCTGAGAAAATTGATCAATTTGTAAGGGTGTCAGTTCTTTAAAATACTTTTGAATGACTTTCATAGGAAAGAGGATCACACATAACCTTTTGATTTATTAAGAATATTAAAGAGAAGCTCTCTGGCTCTGAACAACTGAGCCTTAACAGTGCCTAAAGGGAGGTCCATTTCCTTAGCAATCTCTTCATAAGAATACTCCTTAAAATAACGTAACTCAATAAGATGACGGTAACGGGGTTTAAGCTGTGTCACCACATCACGCATCAATACTTTTTTTTGTTTTTTAATTAGGTCCTCCTCAGGATCAGGAGCTGAGGATTGAATAGAAAGCGGTGCATTTTCTGTTT
>JAOZKQ010000448.1 GCA_029935275.1 Bacteroidales bacterium
CCGGTACAATTTCAGGAGACAGTAATCTTACGGTTACGGATTCATTATCATGGACGGGAGGGACCATAAGTTTTTCTTCTGCAAGCAGTGAATTAAAAGCAAAGTTTACTATAGCTTCTTCTGCAAAGGCAAATGTTAACGGATTTTGTTACATTAACCGGTGTCTGGTAAATGAGGGTGAATTTCATTGGGTGAGCGGTTTCCTGGCATTTAGTAATAATTATAAGGCATGCTTTTTAAATTATGGGACTATTTTTGATGAATCCAACGAAAATGCGAGTATATCAGGGAAATTTGGTGATTGGTTCATTAATTATGGAAAATATAGTAAATCAGGCACCGGGATAAATAATTTATCAGGGATACGACAGTTCGTGAACAGTGGGGAGGTGAAAGTTGATGCCGGTAAACTTATTTTACCTGCCGGTTATAGTGAGGAAACCGGTTCATATATGGTTGGAACGCAGGCGTATCTGGATATTGCTGGTCCAAGGATACTTAGTGGCCCGGTCCGTTGTGAAGGAATGTTGGAGTCTTCCGGTCAGTACGTTATTTCAGTTAATGATACTTTTGATATTAAAGGTGAGTTTATATATAATGCCAATGGCTTGATGTATTTTAATTCCGGTAGTACACCACTCCTGGATTCCTGCATGATTTCTGTAGGTGGAAATTTTGTTTTCAGAACAGGTAAAAAGGTAATTATTGACTCTTTAAGGACCATATATGCATCTGGTGGAGTAGCTACGAATGATTCTCTTGTTGTAAGAAAATATGCTGATTTTACAGCAGGGACGATTGACGGAGGGACCGGGGTGGTGATCTTTGATGAAGATGCGGAGGTAAACGTATCATTAGCAAAATATACAACTTCAAACAATTTTCAGGGTCAGATTGATAATTATGGAACCTTTCACTGGAAAGAAGGGACTTTAAATTTACAGTATAAGACGAATGTCGGAGCAGCTGTGTTTAATAACTATGGTTTATTTATTGATGAGGTTACAGATTCCTATAACATAAATGGCAATTATCAAAAGCCTTCTTTTAATAATTATGGCATTTACCAAAAGAAAAGCGCATTCCCTTCCGGTTTTAGCTTTGTCAATTTTGTAAATAAAGAAAGGGGAGTAATCACTGGGGAAGGGAGTATTGCTTTTTCAGATCCCATGGAAAATATGGGAGCTGTATCACCGGGTGATTCCGTGGGTGTTTTAAAACTGACAGGAGAATACCTGCCGGATTCTGTTTCATCCGTAAATATTGATATAGGTGGTAATATGGCAGATACACAATATGACCGCCTGGAAATTGAAGGGGATGCCAGCCTGAAAGGAACCTTGAATATAAGCCTGTTGACTGATTATATTCCCGATGAAGGAGAGATCTTTGAAATAATGAAGTTTACTTCCCGTACAGATACCTTTGATGTTGTTAACGGAACGGAGATCAGCAATTGCAGGTATTTTGCCGTTCAGTATTCCGATACCTCAGTCAGGCTTGAAGTATATGGAATTGAACCACCACAGGCAGTGCAGGATACCATAAGTTTCAGGCAGGACCTGCCGGTTGAAATAAATGTACTGGCCAATGATACCGATCCGGATGGGGATACGCTTACTGTGCTCTCCGTTGGTAATCCTGCCCATGGTACCGCGGTGGTAAGTGGAGACAGTACCATTACATACACGCCTGAAACAGGCTTTGTTGGCCTGGATACGATGGTTTATGTAATACAGAAAAGGTCGGGCTGCATTGATTCTTCAATGGCGATTGTAGATGTTTTATCTACGGTGGGTATAGAGGAATTGCCCTTTGATGCATCAAATACCTTTCATATTGAGCAGAATTATCCAAACCCCTTTGATATTTCCACTACTTTTAAGTTTTCCATACCCGAAGAAGCATTTGTGGAATTACGTATCTACAGTATTCATGGTAAACTGATGAAGGTACTGGTTTCCAAAAAACTACCGGTGGGTAGTTACAACTATGAATGGGAAACCCCTGATCTCACAGAAGGAATTTATATTTATAAATTCTCTGCCGGAGAATATATTCAAACCGGGAAGATGTTTAAAATGAAATAATTTGCAGTCAGGGGGTGACTTGCTGTCATCCCCTGACTTTGATTTTATGGATGTATCATCCTTTGGTTTGTTATGTAGCGGTGGAATAATTTCTTATTGCTGTTCCATAAAATCAATTGAAAACATCTGGTCATCCAAATTTTCATTTACTTTAACTTCATTTATGTAGATTTCTGATTTTCTTTCATTCTGATGATTCTCCATTCGCATAAACATAGCCATATTCTTGCCCTTCGCCTTATCAATCATTTTCACATCCCGGGTAGTCATTGTTTTCAACAGCTTACCTTCCGGATCATAAAAAACGGCCTTTCTGATTACCAGGTCGCTTTTCCCGAGATAGATGATTTCTCTTGAGTATCCTGATGATTCTAACACTTCATTGTTCACAGGAATGCTTTCTATTTTCCAACAGTCAGTTTCATCTACATTCTCACCAGGCTGTAATTTGTAGGTATAATCATCCAGGTTTGCCGTAGTCATATCAGCATTGGAAAATTCAGAACCCATAAAGCTCTTCTTTTTCTCACT
>JAOZKQ010000449.1 GCA_029935275.1 Bacteroidales bacterium
TAATCATGCAATCTTTCGTCCCGTTAGGGACGTAATATTTTTAGAAACAATAATCATAAGAGAATAAGAGTCCCGTTAGGGACGAGAGATATATTATTGAATCAGTTTAAAATTGCAAATACAACCCGGGTGTGGGTTTATATATATGTAATAGCCAACACGCTTTTATATTACGTCCCTAAGGGACTTTGCTACCGGTGGATTTCATTTTCTATAAATATTTTGTCCCGTACGAGACAATGATCTCCAGAAAATTGGTTTTAATTGGATAAAACCCAGATTAATCCGGATAAAAGAATACAATACAATCTTTTCTTTAACCTTTTAGGTTCAAAAATTAGGATTTTTTGTAATGGGATACCCAAAGTAAAGAAAAAAATCATAAAACGCTGATTATATCAGGATTAAGAAATAATTATTCTTGGGTGCGGAAAACAAGAAGAAAATGAAATCTAAAATCGATTAAACGCGACTTACAGTTTATTAAGGGTTATTTGGTATCTGATACCTTTGTCAAGTCAATCTTAAAATGTCATACTTCGACACCTGTCCGTTCGTTTAGGCAGAAGCTCAGTATGACTCCAAAACGTCACCCTGAGCCTTTCTCCCATTGGGATCCCTGTGGGAGAAGGGTACAACTATTGCGACAATATATAGTTGATTTGATACTTGTTTACAAATGGCTTATTTCTCCCGAATAAGATGAAAAGCACCACGGTAAATTTTACTTGCATATTCCACATCATCCCAGCCAAGGGCTTCAATAATGTAGTAATAAACTCCTGGAGCCGCATACCGACTTCCCCCAACTTTACCATCCCAGCCTTTCCATTCCCTTAATTCATTCCCTTTCCCTTCAAAGTCATATATTTTCCTTCCATCCCTGTTAACTATTTTTACATGAATGGAACGCAAAGACTTTGCAGCCACATAAAAGTAATCATTGTAACCATCCCCGTTTGGAGTAAAAACATTAGGAACATCTAAAGATGATGGCTCAACAAAAACCTTGACCGAATCAGAAATGTCAAGACAGCCCGCTTCACTTCTGGCTTCGAGAATAACATAATAATTACCGGGAATATAGTAAGTATGGGGTTCCGGTGACTCAAGAATAGAGCTGGAGTCATTACCAAAACGCCACTTATATTCCACCGTATTTTTAGAATTATTGGTAAAACTCACTTCAAGAGGGGCCTCACCAGTCTTCGGATCCAATTCAAAATCGGCTTTAGCTACAATTGATTCGTATAAAAGAGAAGCCCTGTCTGTACACCCCATACTATCAGTAACAGTCAGATAATACCAGGTGTCTTCATAAGGAGGGCTATAAGTTACCGGATTCAGTTCAAGTGTTGGATAGGGAATACTTGAATAGGGATCAGAGCTCCATTCAAATTTTGTATCGTTATCAAGGTTTATTGATGAATTATCCCCGGGATCAAAATAAGTAAAGATAGAAGTTCCAATAAACCCATTTAGTGCTACATATTCACATGTAAAATTCTGGAACTGGGTCGCTACATAAGGAGTATCTATAAAAAGCCATGCATAGTAAGTCTCATCAAAAGCACTTTCATTTGTAATCTGCACCATATAGCCTCCGGAAGTAAGGTCTATAACTTTTGATTCATCTGCTTTTTCTGCTAAAAAAGGAGGGTCATAGTTATGATTTGTATCATTGTACTTGCTCCAGACAAAAGTCGTATTGGTAATTCCGGTAGGAGGCCTTGCAATTAAGGTGCCTGTTCCCGGATCTCCTGCATCATCTGAACTACAAACAACATATATGGTATCAGTGCGGCTGAATCCACTCTGGTATTGTGTTGGGATTCTCTTCGAGGCATCCGGGGCAAAGATCTGAGAGAAACCAGGCAAACTCCCTGATAATAAAAGGGTAATGGATAAAAAATAAAGGGGAAAATATTTATTCATTTCTTGATTAAAGACTCCTTAAAAATGGACGACGTGAATATAACCAAAAAAAACTCAGTTTATTTTATCAGAACTCATATTTTTCAATAAATATTTACAATGCGAATCAAGAGTTGAACCCATTTTGGGGCTCTTCTTGTATTCGTATGTTTATCCGTGGGTTGCACCCACGGTTATTTATTGTTTAATCCGCCAACTGGCGGACAAAATGTCTGAAAGACATTAACTTTAATAACCCCGTGCGAAGCTCGGGGAATTCAATAGAACACTCGAAACAGCCCCGAAGAGGGTTGAACTATCTTGTATTATGTCAAAAATCAATATGATTCAAGCCTTGATTCGCATTTACATCCTTTTTTAATTCCATTTGAAAAAAAAACCACTTTATGCAAAGCCATAAATCATTCAGTTTTGTATTATACAGGTCAGGTCTGCCCAAATGTTTAAAACTTTATTTCAAGTATTTCGATTGTTTTAATTTTAGACATGAATAAGTACTATTTTTGCAAGCAATTAACTTCAGAAGTTTTAAAGTGAATTATTTAAAGAACTTAAATGACGCCCAGTTAGGAGCTGTTACTAACCTCAAAGGGCCAGCACTGGTAATAGCAGGGGCTGGGTCAGGAAAAACCCGGGTCCTCACCTATCGTATTGTTCACCTTTTAAAATCAGGCACCCCAC
>JAOZKQ010000450.1 GCA_029935275.1 Bacteroidales bacterium
GATATTTCTTTTGTGGAAACTCCACCCGCTGTAATTATCGCTTCTTTAAAAGAACGGTTGCCGGTAATTCTGAAATGCAAATTTTTTAACAAATACCGGATTTGTTTCCGCTCTTTTGATGAAAGCTGGTGACCTTCTTTTTCCGGGTCCAGTTCTAAAAGCTCAATAAAAACGGGAATCATCTTTGCCGGTAACCAATAACGGAAAATATTGCCAATTTTTTTCTTACCATGTTCATTCAGGTCGCGTAGTAAACGTCTGTCGAGTTTTTGCTCATCAAGGGCAGGTTTCAGGTCAACAGTGATTTCTACTTTGTTTTTTTTCTGTATTTCATCAACAACCATTCTGCTCAGTGTTAATATAATGGGCCCCGACAGGCCGAAGTGTGTAAAAAGCATTTCTCCAAATGCATCACCTGCTTTTTTACCATTTGTCCATACTACAGCATTTACATTTTTCAGGTTAAGGCCCTGAAGTTTTTGTGCTATGTCCCCCTCAGTAATAAGAGACACAAGTGCAGGCCTTATTTTTTCAATTGTATGTCCCACTTGCCTGGCCAGTTCAAAACCTTCCCCATTGGAACCGGTGGCAGGGTAGGAGCTGCCCCCTGTTGCAAGGATGATCTTTCCTGCCATGTATTTTTGTCCGTTTGCCTGGATCCCTTGAATTACTTTTTCTTTAAGAATAAGTTTTTCAACCCGGTTTCCTGTGCGTATCTCTACTTTCAACTCATTTACCCATTTAAGCATTGCTTTTAACACATCTGCAGCCTTGTTGCTGCTTGGAAAGTAGCGTCCGCCACGCTCTAAGGTCGAATCTAATCCGTATTTCTCAAGCAGGGAAATGATATCTTTTGAGTAAAACTGTGAAAAAGCATTTTTAAGAAAACGGCCATTAGGATAAATATGTGTAATAAAGTCACTTATGCTTGCATTATTTGTAATGTTACATCGTCCTTTACCTGTTATCAGCAGTTTGCGGCCAGGCCCGGACATTTTTTCCAGCACCAATACCTTAGCTCCCAATTCTGCGGCCCTTCCAGCAGCCAAAAGGCCGGCCGGACCAGCACCTACCACTATAACATCATAATTGCTCATGTGCTACAAAGGTATCTAATATTAGTTGAATTCAAATTACAAGAGCGCAGTGCATAAAATTTGTAAGTTGAACTAAATAACAGAGTGATCTCATGAACGAGGGAAATAATCCCGAAAACCCTGCGTGTTTGGATAAATGAGCTTTTTTGCTTTAAATATTGATCAGAAATAAAATTACAATGAATGCTTTTAAAAAGTTAATATAAACCCTCCAGCTAAAAGGTAAACCTGTTTAAATCTTAGCTTCATTGCCCTGCTTTCCCCGAAAATATTACTTTTTCATTACAATTTATTCTTTATTTGGTATCCTTATATATATTTTTTCGTATAGAACTAAAAAAGGGAATCTGCTAAGCAAATTAGTGAAATACAGGTTAATCTAAGTTATTATATTAATTTTCTATGGAAAGAACATGTTTAGACTGTGGTGAAATATTAAGAGGCAGATCAGATCAAAAGTTTTGTTCTGACCAATGTCGTAATAACTATAATAATAAAATAAACCGTGACGAAACTAATTTTATGAGAAATATTCAGAATACCCTGAGAAGAAACAGGAGGATATTGGCCGAATTAAATCCGGATGAAAAGAAAAAAGTGCATCATGATTTGCTAATTGCCAAAGGCTATAACTTTGAATTTCATACTAATACCTTAAAAACAAAAGAAGGCGATATTTATTACTTCTGCTATGATCAGGGATATAGTCCTCTTGAAAATCAATATTTTTCATTGGTAAAAAGAAAACCCGATTTAATTGATCCAGACTTCTGATTTATTGAAATATTGCTATTGAATTAAACAAATGTCTCTAAGTTTTTTAAAATATTTTGCCCTGTTTTTAATAATTCTTGGAATTATTTCCTGTCCGGGAACTACCCGGAAGGAGAAGATGGTTGAAGCATATGTGCAAATGCATTCTCCGATTTCAGCAGGAAGTGAATTAAAAATATCTTCTTTTAGGAAAGCAGGTGTTTTAAAGGCAAGTGATAGTCTTAAGCTTTTTATAGAACAATATTCAGGTGGTACTGGCAGCAATGATTCCTTGAGCCTTGAAAAAGTTCTTCAAACCTGTAAGCTCACTATTGTGAAATATGATGAGCTGATGGATGATTTACAGTCCAAAGTAACAGGCTTAAAGGATCAGGTAAACCAAATTGATGAAAACATTCAGAATAAACAAAAGGTTTTAAGCAATCTTGAAGTTATCAATACTTATGAAAGCTATTTAAAATCGCTGCAATTGTGCAGGGATCTTAAATCTAAATATGAAAAGTTGTACACGGACCTTAATTATTATAATCAGAATCAGGATGAGGTCCTTGCTAAAAAATACTCATGTATTCTTAAGTTTTCTTCAGAAAAGGATACAATCCATAATCTAAAACAAACCTATTTATTTAACCTTTCAGAAGATAAGGTTTACGGTGTCCTCCTGGATTAGGTCAATTTTGTCATTTTTTTCAATTATAAAATTTTTCGTGCAACAATTTGAACTTTTAAGCGTCTTATTAATT
>JAOZKQ010000451.1 GCA_029935275.1 Bacteroidales bacterium
ACATATATATCCAATAGCATTTTTCTGGCTTGATTCCTGAATGATTCATCATATTTCTTAGTTGAATAAATAGTTAAGTAATCGGTAAAATCCAGAAGTTTTTCTTTTGATCTTTCTTCAAAGGCACGCAGATTTTCTTTATCAAGAGATGTTGCTTCAAATTCTTTTTCAATGGATTCGATTATTTCTTCCCGGGCCCTGGAAACTAATTCCACATCAGAAATGACTTCACCATTTGCCTGAACCTGTGTATTTTCCCAGGGGGCTGGTTCCTGACATGTGGGGGAACCCAACAGGGCAATTCCCAGAATAATTAATATAATATGAATTCTACGATTTTTCATTTATTCTATTTCAAGCTGCTTGAACCTAAGAACAGAAATTTTCCTTCCCGTATATATAGTTTCCATAATTTCAATATTCTTTAGGCTATTAACAGGCATGGTAAGCTTATCAATAAATTCCTCTTTGTTGTATAGTTCCATTCCAACCTGCCCCTCATCAAAAAACTGATATATAAATGCACTGTCAGAAATCATTCTATCTAAATGACCTCTTCTTTTCTTCCAGTCTTTAACATTTGTTGCTGAAAAATAATGGATCATCATTGCAAAATCATTAGGATATAAATAAATACTTTCAGACCCTTCGAATTTATCCAGTACCCTTGTTATGGTATCTGTTTCATAATATGGCGATTTAACCATAAAACGGATTTTTTCTTTTTTTGTTTTCAAATTATAATACCCGGGAGGATCACATTTTTCATAAACTGGTGATTCATTTTCGTTCAGTATAATTATTTCAGTGAGGGTATCTGTAATTCTTCTTTTTGTATGGGCATCTTTAAATGTAAACTGATAAGACTTATTTCCTGTAAATTTCACTAAAACAATGGAAACAACTAAAAGAAGTAACAGTCCCGCAATTTTTAAATAAAGAGATGTTTGCTCAGATTTTTTATCCTGATCAGCCTTGATAATACTTTCCCTGTTTTTGTATTTAAAATCACGCCAATCAATATAGCCAACATACCGGCTAAGAAAATTAAGCATATCAATTCGGGGGAGTTTTTCATTCTCTGATTTCATGTGGCTATAAAACCATTTCTCACTGATATGTTCATTTACCTTTTCCAACAGGTCTTCCTGGAAATTAATAATATCCTGCCCCTTCCAATCTGAGATATCATTGGCAATACCCGGATAAGATTGTTTCATTGTATCCACAACCGCAGTTTTTAACAAATTCAGATATTGAATTTCAGCTTTTTCCACAAATATATGTACTTACCGGGCTAATTGTTGGAAAAACAATTGTAAAACATTTTACATTTTTAATACAAGTGTTTTTCAAAGATGGCTTAACATATAACAATATATTTAGAATAAATTTTGTTAAGCAATTCTTATCAAATATATAAAAATAATATGAAACTTCCATTTATCATTAATGCACAAGTAATTATAAATAAAAAAAATGCCATGAAAAACCAAAAAGAAAAGTTCAAAAGAAAAACCTTATTTTTTATCGGGTTTTTGATTTTAATTATTGTCTGTCCGGCTCTCCCTGTGAGAGCTACAGACAATAAAGTTCGTGCTGCATATGAAATGCGCTTATCAGGTGAAGTTGATGAGGCTAAAACCTTACTTGAACAACTTGTTATAGCAGACTCAACAAACGCTGCTGCATATTTTGAACTGGCAAGAACACTCCATCATATGATGCTCGGGGGTTCAGGTCACAAGCCGGAAGATATTTTACCAGTAATTAATAAGGCTGTTGAATATGACCCGGATAATGTGATATATGCATATTATCTGGCAAATATTTGTTTCCTGAATGCTTATGCATCAAAGGAAAATGCAAATGATTATGTTACAAAGTCATGTATTGCATTTAAGGAGGTTTTAAAACTTAAACCTGATTATAAAGAAGCAATTCTTAGCCTGATTGAAATTTATGGTTTACTCCCTGCAGAAATGGGCGGGAATAAAGCAGTAGCAGAAAGTTATGCAAAAAGCCTGGCTGGAATGGATGAATTTTATTCTGCTAAGGCCAATGCAGTTTTGATGGAGGAAGGGGCTGATAAAGTGGCCTATTGGGGAGATATGTTAGAGCAATATTCTAAAAGTGCCAGAGTAAATGAGGAACTTGGGAAAGCATATTTTTTCAAAGACGAGGTTGAAAAAGGAGCAATATACATGGAACAGGCAGTAGAATTAAACTCGGAGAATCATTTGCCAAAATTAAATATTGCCAGAGCTTATGTGATGATGATTATGCAAAACAAAGGAGATAAGGAGAAAAACCTGGAATTGGCTGAAAGTGCATTTAAAACATATCTTGATGAGACTCCGGATGCCATAATTCCTTTAAAAGCATATGCAAAAGGATGGATAGCAAAGATTAAAAGATTTAGAGGCGATGAAGAGGGCTCAAAAGAGCTTATGGCTGAAGCAAAAGCCCTCGATCCGTATTTTTCAATGGCATTCGGTGTTCCATCAGAATATTTATATAGTCCGCCTGATGAAATATCCACTTACTTCACTTCATATTTTAGTCCGTTTTAGATGAGATATTTTAGAAATAATTCTTTGTTCACGA
>JAOZKQ010000452.1 GCA_029935275.1 Bacteroidales bacterium
CAGTCAATAGTCTTTGTTAATGCCTGCTGAATAAGCTTGAATCAGAAGTTCAAGTACCAATTGAATAGTCAATCAAAGGCTAAAAACATGATTAATCTGATTTTATTTCATTCCTCCCTTGAAATACAAAATTGTCATTATATTTGCAAGACACTTTACACTAAAAAATTTACTTTAAACCACTGCACTATGAAATATTTACTTTTGCTTCTTTTGCTGGCTATACCTGTAATGGGAATAGCACAAAACAATCCAGAGAGTAAATATGATGAATTCATTCTTACCCCTGAACCACCTGTTTCACCCAGGATAACAGGCCCGGTACTTTATGGTTTACGGCCCGGTTCACCTCTTATATTCAGGATACCTTGTAGCGGTGAAAGGCCAATTAAATTTACAGCTAAGAATTTACCTGAAGGAATAACAATTGATGAAGAGAATGGTATTCTGACCGGAACGATAAATAATCCTGGCTCCTATCCTATTACCTTAAAAGCAAAAAACAAGTCAGGTTCTGTATCGAGGAAGTTTACACTGGAAGTAGGCAATAAACTGGCACTTACCCCTCCAATGGGATGGAATAGCTGGTACATTCATTATGACAGGATTAGTGACAAAACCATGAGGGAAGCAGCAGACCAGATGATTGCCTCCGGCATGGTTGACTTTGGTTACCAGTATGTAAATATTGATGATTGCTGGATGATGAAGTTAAAATCAAAGGATCCGGATATTAATGGCAAAAGAAGGGATGAGCAAGGCGTAATCATCCCTAATAAAAGGTTTCCTGATATGAAAGGTATGGCAGATTATATACATGCAAAAGGCTTGAAAGCCGGATTATATATTTCACCCGGGCAACATACCTGTGCCGGCTATGAAGGAAGTTATAAACATGAGGCCCTGGATGCTAAAACTTTTGCTGACTGGGGATATGATTTTCTGAAATATGACTGGTGCAGTTATACCAAAGTGGCAGGTAAAAAGAGCGATCCGGATTATTTCACCCGGCCCTACAGCTTAATATGGAATGAATTAAAAAATCAGAATAGAGATATTGTTTTCAATCTCTGTCAGTATGGTATGGGTGATGTTTGGGAATGGGGAAGCGAGCATGGAAATTGCTGGCGTACAACCGGCGACCTTGGATTGGAACAGCGCAATAATCTTCCCGGATTTTATTCTATTGGTTTTAGCAACGCCCGGCATGCAGAATATGCCCAACCCGGTGCATGGAATGATCCGGATTATATATTAATTGGATGGGTGGGTAATGCGAATAAAATGGCAGAAGGTACGCCTACAGACCTCACACCATGGGAACAATATAGCTACATGTCGATGTGGTCCCTGATGGCAGCCCCTCTTATTTTTAGTGGGGATATGGCAAAGCTGGATAAATTCACATTAAATGTATTATGTAATCATGAAGTAATTGAAGTAAACCAGGACCCCTTAGGAAAGCAGGCTATACTACTTGAAAAAACAGAACAGAAATTTGTGATGATGAAACCAATGCATGATGGATCAATATCGGTAGGGCTATTTAATACCGGGAATGAAGTAAATGAGATTAGCATTTCATTATCAGGCCTGGGCTTATATGGTAAGAAACGTGTAAGGGACCTGTGGAGACAAAAGGATATAGGGAAGTTCGCAGACAAATTTACAACAGAGGTTCAACCACATGGAGTAGCCCTTATCCGGATTTATTAACTATCAAGCCCACTACAAATCAGTGAAATCATTTTTAGCTATCAATACCTGTGTTTACAGGGCGAAGACATCCAATATATTATTAATTTAATGTTATTCGTAAATTGATTTACGGATAAAGATAGTTGTAATATCTGCACCCTGACAAATTGTAATATTTATAATTAGTCTGTCCATAAAGTCGGGAGTTTGAACTAGAGAGTTCAAATTCAAGGTGTGCGATAAATCTAACCCGCAGTCCCGAAAATCGGGATGAGGTTTTAGATTTTGAGCAACAACGCAGAAGTTGGACTTTATATACAAACTCTTAAAGATTCATAATAAATTATCCTAACAATGATTCAGATAACTGACCTGACTAAAAGCTATGGAAAAAATACCATAATCGAAAATATTAATCTAAGCATAAATGATGGACAGGTTTATTGTTTACTTGGGAAAAATGGTGCCGGTAAAACCACTTTAATCAATTGCATACTCGACCTCATAAAACCGGAAAAAGGGAACATTCAGTTATCAGGAAAAGCACATAATATTTTAGATAAGGAGGATAAAAGGAAAATTGGGGTGATCGTTGAAAATCTTGCTTTATTGGAAGAGATCAACGGATTTGAGTTTCTTTCCTTTGTTGGGAAAATTTACAAAATACCACCTGCTACTTTAAAACAAAGAATTACTGATTTATTTGCTTTCTTTTTTGAAGATGACTCGGACCTGAAGAAGAATATATCAAAATATTCTTCCGGCATGAAGAAAAAGATAGCCTTTTGTGCTGCTGTACTGCATACCCCCGATGTCCTTATACTGGACGAACCATTTTCAGGGCTCGATCCCCTGGTTGCAAATCAAATGGTAATGTTCCTGAAAAAATATCAGAATAGTA
>JAOZKQ010000453.1 GCA_029935275.1 Bacteroidales bacterium
AGCAAGTTTGTGAATATACTTTACAGGGACTCCGGTTACTTCTTCTACGAAGGTATCCGTATATTGCTGCAAACTTTCCCTAAACTGCTCATATCCTAACACATACTCTGAAATAAAGTCTAAATCGATAGCAGCAGTTTCAACTAATATTCTTGCAATTCCCAGTGCCAGGGCAGCATCCGTTCCAGGTCTGGGCTGAATTAATAAACTGGCTTTTTCTGCGGTTGCAGTTCTGCGAGGATCAATAACTACAAGCTTAGCACCCTTTTCCAAAGCTTTCTCAAGAGGAATAGATTCCTGAATATTTGTTTCAACAGCATTCTTACCCCACATAATAATTAAACGGGCATTCTCAAGGTCCCAGGGTACATTATGTTTATTCTCACCTAATGTTAAACGCACAGCCTCAAGTCCTGCCGGCCAACACAGGTTCCCATAACTTGTTGTAACCCCACCATAATTACGCCAGAATAAAGATGAAATTTCATTCAGGAGTCCTGACATTCCACTGGATTCATAAAAGAATACCGACTTACTGCCATACTTCTCTTTGAATAGAGATAACTTCTCAGCAATTAAACATAATGCTTTATCCCAGCTTATCCTTTGAAAGCCTCCCCTTCCATCTGCTTGCAGCGGGCTAAGAATTCTCTTTTCTGAATAAACCCTTTCTTTATAGCTAAGTCCCTTCAGGCAAATACCTTCAGCTGTGGCCAGATTCTCAGGATTGGGCTCAAAATTCACTATTCTCCCTTTATCCACATGCACCTTGAATGAGCATGTACTATAACAGTTCCGTGGACAAGCCGTTGTAAAAACTTTCATTGTTTATGAAAAAGTGATTAAAAATAGCAAAATATATCACGATTTTCTATTGAATAGCAAGAAAGTCATAAATTAAATATTCTTCAAAGAGTAACAATATATAAGACTGTATATCAAGAAGTAATAGAGATTATCCAGGCAATATGCAAACCACTTTCTAATTAATTAATTTGAATTCCTATCTTTGCATGAATTATCCACATAATAAAATTAGATATGATTGAACAACATGATAAATTCTGCCTGGTTTGTAAAAGAAATGACGAAGAAGTACCACTTATAGATTTAAGTTATAAGGGTAGCAAACTATGGATCTGCCCACAACATATCCCTGTTTTGATCCATGATCCGGGTAAACTTACCGGAACTTTACCGGGAGCCGAAGGATTTGAGCCTGCACCAGAATAAAACCTGATCTTTAATTATTATTAAGAATGTTTTTATAAAAATATTTTACACCTGATAAGATGAAGCCTCTCATTGATCGCCAGATTTTACTTTTTCTTTTTTCAAGTATTATATTGATTAACTCATTTACTACCCGGGCCCAGATAAGCACAACTAACAAAGAAAGACCTAAAGTAGGAGTTGTGCTTTCCGGTGGGGGAGCCAAAGGCATTGCTCATATTGGAGTATTAAAAATACTGGAAGAAGTTGGAATGCCCATTGATTATATTGGGGGAACAAGTATGGGCAGCCTGGTTTCTGCATTATATTCAATTGGTTATTCTATTGATAGTATGGAAGCTATCATCAGATCTGAGAATTGGGAATATCTGCTTTCAGATAATATTTTAAGAGAAGAGCTTTCCATTACTGAAAAACAAGATGATGACCGTTTTCTGCTTTCATTTCCAATAAACAAACAGGGAATAAATCTACCTGCAGGAATAATTCGCGGACAACATATTGAAAATACATTTACAGAGCTTTGTTCACCAGCTTACAAAACACGTGATTTCAGCAAGTTGCCTATTCCATTTCTTTGCATTGCCCTGGATATTAATACCGGTGAAAAAATAGTATTAAAAAAAGGTAATTTATCTGAGGCTATGAGGGCAAGCATGTCGATTCCCTCTGTTTTTGTGCCAAAAGAAATTGATGGGCACGTCCTGGTTGATGGTGGATTAATAGATAATTTTCCTGTAGAAGATGTTAAAGCAATGGGAGCTGATATTATCATTGGCGTAGATGTTGGTCATGGCTCTCAAGAAAATGAGGAAAAATTGAGCATTCTTACAATCATGAATAATGCCATGTTTCTGTATTCGGAGAAGATTATGAAGGAAAGCCTTAAGAGTGTTGATATATTTATTCAACCTGAATTACATGGATTAAGCACAGCTAGTTTTTCATCAGGTGATTCATTAATGGTCTATGGTGAAGAAGCCGGGAAGAAAGTATATAAGCAATTAAAAGAACTGGCTGACTCAATAAACAGTTTTGGAGGGATAAAATATGAAAGGAAAGAATTGGTTCCTGTTGACTCTGTATTTATTAAATCCATTCAGGTAAATGGTCTGGTTCATATGACAAAAAAGCTGGTTACAGCAGACCTTCCTTTCTCTGTTCTTGAATGGGTGAAAATTACCGATATTACAAAAGCTGTAGAAAACATATACGCATCCAATTATTTTAACAAGGTAACCTATGAACTTGTTTCTGAAGACGATGGTACCAGGCTTCTTTTAAAGTTCCAGGAAAAAGAAAATGGTTTTTTGCGTTTTGGATTATATTATGATTCAGATTACTTTGCTTCCTTATTTCTAA
>JAOZKQ010000454.1 GCA_029935275.1 Bacteroidales bacterium
TGCGCTGCACCTTTTAATAAAACGGGAAATTTTATCTACAAATATTTAGCGGCTCTGCCGCTGTTTTGGTTTTATCGGTGGAAAAGGCAGCCAAATCACCTTTTTTGGTCTTCAACCAATTTATCTGATCAAATATAAATCCTTTGTCAAGATATTCATTCCTGTAAAATAAACATGCTTTACCCTAATCCTAAGCATTTATAATAAGTTAAATTTAATTCCCCAACTTTATAAACTTGATCCATGTTAATGCCTGAATTAGGTTGACTGTAAGGTGGAATAAAATACAATATTTGGTTAAACAAATCAACAATTAAACAGTTAAACAAATCAACAAATAAACAATTTAAATCATAACTACCAGGAACTCAATCCCTGATTATTCTAAGTTTGGCAAATTTTAATAAGAGCTGCTTTTGGCCAGTGCTTTTAAAGAATACGGTTGCTTTAATATTAGGTGCTTCACCTTCTAAATTCAATACTTTTCCCTTTCCAAAACGAATGTGTTCAACCATCATTCCTGCTTGTATTTCCTGCGGACTATTTGATTTGAAGTTGCCGGGGTTTGGAGTTCCGGTGCCCTGATGGTTTACTTTAGCCCACTTTTTTCCAGCTGGCATTTGCATGGGCTCAGTTTTGGGGATTACCTTCTTCTTCTGATAAGGCGTGCGCTTAAATGAGAAGAAATTATCATCAGAAGAAAGGTTTGTCTCAGGTTCACTGAGAGGCCAGTCAATATATTTATTTTCTATTTCCCTGATAAACCGGCTGGGTTTACAATAATTAATAGATCCCCACCTGTAGCGGGTGCCGGTATAGCTTATGTACACCTGTAACTCGGCCCTTGTTATGGCAACATAAAACAATCGCCTTTCTTCTTCCAGTTCTTTTATTGATGAAGAGGAAAGTGCAGAAGGAAACAAATCTTCCTCCATTCCAACAATATAAACATATTTAAATTCAAGTCCTTTGGCAGAATGAACGGTCATTATGGTAACCTTATTTTTATCATCTTCACCTTCATTATCCGCATTTGTAAGTAGCGAAACATTCTGGAGGTACTCTCCAAGTGTGATAAGACGATTTTCCTGTTCAGGGGCAGAAATAAATTCCCTGATTCCGTTCAGTAGTTCATGGATATTGTCGTATTTGCTTAGTTCTTCCGGTGAGTTACTATTATGTAGTTCTTTCAGGATACCTGTTTCAGAGGCCAGCCGGAAAGCCAGGTCGTAAGCATCTGACTTGTCAAGGTTAGCTGCAATTGAATTGATTAGGTCAGTAAATCCTTTTAATCTTGTTATTGTGCCCTTATTTAGCCCTATGGCAACAGCATCTGGTGCTACAACAATCTCCCACATACTCTGGTTTGTTTTATTTGCCTGTGATTCGATTTTTTGCAAACTTGTTTTTCCAATTCCCCGGGCAGGGTAGTTAATGATACGTTTGAGGGCTTCATCATCTTTTGGATTGATAAGTATGCGGCAGTAGGCCAGTACATCTTTGATTTCTTTTCTTTGAAAAAAGGATAAACTTCCATACACTTTATAAGGGATATTCCTTTTTCTTAGTGCTTCTTCAAAAATCCTCGACTGAGCATTGGTCCGATATAAAATTGCAAAGTCACAATAAGGGTTATGTTTTTCCAGATTAATATCAAAGATGGAATTCGAGACAATAAAACCTTCCTCCATATCAGTTTTTGCAGGCACGATCTTTATCAAATTTCCGGATTCTTTATTGGAAAAAATCTTTTTTGGTATCTGACCGTTATTTTTTTTAATAAGACTATTCGCTGCATTAACAATATTCTTTGTAGAACGGTAATTCTCTTCCAGCTTATACAGGTTATAGTCCGGATAATCAATCTTGAAATTAAGGATGTTTTCAATTCTGGCACCACGGAATGAATAGATGCTTTGAGCATCATCCCCCACTACAAACACATTATGGTGTAAAGCAGCCAGGTTTTTTATAATCAGGTACTGGGAATAGTTGGTGTCCTGATATTCATCTACCAGGATATAGGAAAACTGCTTCTGGTATTTCTCGCGTATTTCTTTAAAATCACGAAACAGAATATTAATGTTTAACAGCAGATCATCGAAGTCCATAGCTCCTGCTTTGTAGCATCTTGAAGCATATATTTTGAAAATATCACCAATTCGTTCTTTGCGTGTTTTTTTGTCATTTTCTATGATTTCCGGATTATTAACATAAGCTCCGGCAGTAATTAGGTTATTCTTTGCAGCAGATATCCGCCTCAGGACTTCTGCAGGTTTATAGACTTTGTCGTCCAGCTGGAGTTCTTTGCTAATTGTTTTAATAAGGTTCCTGGAGTCAAGTGTATCATAAATTGTGAAGTCTGATGGATAGCCCAGTATCTTTGATTCAGAACGAAGTATCCTGGCAAAGATTGAATGGAAGGTACCCATCCAGAGTTGCCGGGAAAGATCATAACCGGCCACCTTTATGATCCGGTCTTTCATTTCTTTGGCAGCTTTATTTGTAAATGTTAATGCCAATATAGAATCGGGTGGGGTGCCTGATTTTAAAAGGTGAACAATACGATAGGTGAGGACCCGGGTTTT
>JAOZKQ010000455.1 GCA_029935275.1 Bacteroidales bacterium
GCTTATTTCTATATATTTATCAAAATGTAACATAATACAAAATTAAGCAATTATTAAATCCTTCCAATCTTTGACGAATTCTGTATATGAATTGTTGATTTAACAAGATCCCTAACCAGTTTCCGCGCTGTTTTTATTGATGCTTGATATTTATAATATTCAAAAATATCTTCCAGATTCTCCAATGCGGTTTGGCTCCAGAAGACTTTTATTTCCATGTATCAATGTCCTTTAAGATTTCACCGGCATTATATAATCTGTCATTTTCTGCATCATTTTCGGCCTGGTCAATCAAAGAATTAAAAACTTCAAGCGTCATAGGATTAGATTTTATATCAATAATTTTTTTCTTTTCATTATGAAGAATCTTTTCCAACTTCTCAATTATTTCCACATTTTTTAACCGTAATATTTCCTGTACAAAATGTATTTTTCTGGTTTGCAAATCCATATTTTCTCTTTTTTATAAAGATAACAAAAAATATCTCCATTTAAATGTATTCACTCCAAATCAGGTGCAAATTATAAACAGTCGTAAAGACGAGATGCTTCGTGTCTTTGTTTACCGATACGGTAATGCTTAACCAGTAGAAATAAATGCGAAAATGCTTAAATAAGTCAGCCGTATAGAGGGATAGCCATCCTACTACTGGTTTACGCATGATAAAAGAGACATAGAGATGAAGATACCTGGTGACTAGGAGGTCCCTGATAAAGTATTCCCCAAAATAGATAGCAATTCCAAAAATAAGAGTGGTTAGCATGTCAAATTGTCGGAAGCAAGCAATTGGCAGGTATTTTGCTAAAGGATTATCAGGAAATTTTAAATGTATTAGGATATTATGACAAAAAGTAATAAAGAACAAAATGATAAAAGCACGATAGGTGCTGATAAACATATAAATAAAGAAAAAAGTAAAACGAAAAGCCATAAAACTTCAAAGGATAAAGATCATAAAAAGGATCAGCTTATTGAAGAGCTCAAAGAACAAGTTGAAAAAGAGCATAATAGTTATTTAAGGTTGTCTGCTGATTTTGATAATTTCAGAAAGCGAACTTTGAAAGAGAAAGCCGATCTTACAAAATTTGCAGGTGAGGATATTATTTTGAGCCTTTTACCGGTAATTGATGATTTTGAAAGGGCTATACAGCACCTTGATTCAGGTGAGGATACAGAACATGCAAAGGATGGACTTAAATTGATTTATAGCAAGTTCAAAGAGTTTTTGAAAAAGAACAATTTGCAGGAAATTGATGCATTGCATAAAGATTTTGATACCGACCTGCATGAAGCCATTACAAAGATACCTGCTGCAAAGAAAAATTTACGCGGAAAAGTAGTAGATGTAATTGAAAAGGGATATATGCTGAATGGAAAGGTAATCAGGTATGCCAAAGTGGTGATTGGAGAGTAAGAGGACTTCCGGATTATTAAAATTAATTAGCTGAACATATAGATATGTCAAAAAGAGATTATTACGAAGTGTTGGGTGTTTCAAAGAATGCTTCAAAAGAGGAGATAAAAAAAGCATATAGAAAACAGGCCATTAAATATCATCCTGATAAAAATCCGGATGATAAAGCTGCCGAAGAAAAATTTAAAGATGCTGCTGAATCTTATGAAGTTCTTAGCAACCCGGACAAAAGGGCACGATATGATCAGTTTGGGCATGCAGGAGTAGGAAGTGCTGCCGGAAATGGATTTGGTGGAGGATTTAGTAATGTGGAGGATATTTTTTCACAGTTTGGAGATATTTTTGGCGGTCATTTTGGCGGATTTGGTGGATTTGGTGGATTTGGCGGCTCAGGCGGTTCGAGGCAAAGGGTAAATAAGGGGTCGGATATGCGAATAAAAGTGAAGCTCTCCCTTTCTGAAGTTGCTAATGGCGTAGAAAAAAAAATAAAGGTACGTAAGTATGTAAGTTGTAAAGCCTGTGACGGCTCAGGGGCCAAGGGTGCTTCCGGTTATAGTACTTGTAATACATGTAGGGGCTCAGGACAGGTAACCCGGGTTTCCAATACTTTTCTCGGACAAATGCAGACTACTTCAGCCTGTCCGGAATGTGGGGGCGCAGGGAAGATCATTACTGATAAATGTACAAGTTGCCATGGCGAAGGAATTGTAAAAGAAGAAGAAATTATAAAGATCAATATTCCTGCAGGTGTTGCTGAAGGTATGCAGCTAAGTGTTTCGGGAAAAGGAAATGCTGCACGCAGGGGAGGAGTTAATGGAGACCTTCTGGTGCTTATTATGGAGGAGGAACATCCCGAATTAATAAGAGACGGTAACGATCTTCTGTATTCTTTGTACTTAAGTGTAGCTGATGCTGCATTGGGTAGCCAGGTGGAAATACCAACTGTTGATAATAAAGTTAAAATTAAAATTGATCCTGGCACTCAACCTGGAAAAATACTTCGGCTTAGAGGAAAGGGAATACCCGATGTTAACGGCTACGGGAAAGGTGATCTGTTGGTAAATATAAATGTTTGGATTCCCAAAAATCTCTCTAAAGAAGAAAAACGCATCCTTGAGAAATTAAATGAATCGGAAAGCTTTAAACCAAAACCGTCTAAACAAGATAAAGG
>JAOZKQ010000456.1 GCA_029935275.1 Bacteroidales bacterium
GATCCTGTGGGAGCATTATTTGCAGTATAAGTTGAACCTGAGTAACATACAACATACGGACCGGAAATAGTTACCTGCCCCGGGTTAGTACCTACACCAACTGCATACCAGGCGGTTTCTACTTGTAAAGATTGGAAAGAGTTCTCATTAAAGATAGCGTCTGCAGCATCAATCATTGCAGTCCTTGCCTCCGCATAATTATCAACGTCACCAAAGTGACCCGTTTGCCCTTCATAAACAACTTTTGCAGCTTCATCTATCCCCAGCCCATACACCAAATAGATATCGTTGTTGTCATTTATGTCGGAACCTCCTTCTGAAAGTAAATAAAACCAATGAGATAATATACCACTTTTTTCATATCTCCCATTGCTTCCACCATCATTGTAAATATCATTTTCAAAGGTATCGGCAATCTTTGTGTCAACTGTTGAAGATTCAGGATATTGGATGTTTCTTAAGCAATCTTTCCCATTATCCATAACCTCCTCACCTATTTTCCAATGGCTTTTCTCAGGGACAACTTCATTTTCAACTACAACACCCCAAATATCACTAAAACCTTCATGCATAGCTCCCTGAACTTCAATACCATAATCTAAACCTGTAAAATTGTTGGTTATGGCATGCCCAAACTCATGGGTTACAGCATCAAATGCCGCTAATGGTTTAAATGTAGATTCGCCATCTCCAAAGAACAAAGCCTCATAACCATTTGCAAATTGAATATATGCTGCATTATCTTTTGTACTATCAATAACATTCCCCCAATTATCTCTTATGTAAAAATTGCAATGTGCATAAGCATCTATATCATGGTTGTCATCATCAAAACTTTCAAGCCCGTGGCTGCTATCAAAATAATCGTATATCTCCTGTAATGCCCAATGGATATCTAAAGCCATTTGGTCATGGTTGTCAGAGTGTTCAGCTTCAGTCCAGGTATTATTCCCATCTGTAAACTCAACAGCGTTTGCAAATTGGGTTTCATCACTATTATTTAAATCCCAAGTATGAATAATAGCATTTCTGCTTGAATCACATAAATTAAACGTACTATTATAATTTTGTGTTCCTGCAGTTCTACTATTGCTGTATAAGGTAGAAAAAGTTCCTGTTGCGGAATAATCGAACCTTCTTTTTCTTGTCTTTATCACCTGTCCAGTTTGGGAATCTATGTAGCCTGTTTTTCCATGGTCTGCAAAATTACCTATTAAATCAATTTTGTAACATAACTTTGTACCGTAGGTAGTATCACCCCCTGCAACTTCTTCTATTTCTGAGATTACTATGCCATGTAAAAACTCAATAATTGCAGTTCCTGGGATTTGCAAAAATTCAGCATAAGATTTGCTGGCTTCTTCAAGTGTCAGTTTGGGTGAAGTATCTATTCCGGTTGTATTCACATAGTGCCCATTAGCCTTTGTAAGATTTCCTTTACTGAAATGCAGGATATAACGACCGCCTTCTACTTCTATCCCTTTACAAAATTGCTTGTAATTTGAATAATACGAACCATTTTCCCGTTTTATTTTATTTTTTAAAACAAAATCATCTTGATTCTGCACACCTACTATGTTGTTAAAGAAATCATCCGGAGAGGAGGGACTGTTCCATTTTCCGATTTTATTTGTTCCTTCAAATTTTATGTACTTAACATGACCTGATTTGTCAAATTTTAATTTTGAGATACTATCGCTATTTAGTTCCTGTGAGTATCCACCTACTGTAATAATTGTAAAGATTAGTATAAGATAAGGTTATTTTTTTTCATAATTTTTTAATTTATTCGTTTATAGATTGAAAGAATTGGATACAAAAACTGATAAGAATTCTCAACATTTTTTAAAATAAGGGTGTCATTTTTAATTTCTATAGTATTTATTCGTTTAATCTCATCAATGTCGAAATAAATTAGAGTGTCATTAATAAGTTCAATATCTACATTAAATATTATACTTCCATTTTCTTTAACGATTAAAGTACTATCATTTGTAAATTCGAGTATTCTTATTTGATTTTTCTCTGGATATTTTACGAATGCCTTAAAACCAGAGTACCAAGCTTCAACCCATTCCCACTCCCCAAAAATTTGATCAGAGATATTGTCATTCATTTCATCTTTTTGGCATCCTATTCCAATTAATACAAAGAGTAGGATAACAGTACTTCGTATTAAAATAAGATTAATTTTTTTCATGGTTTTGAGTTTAATGGTAATCAATAATTTTTGTAATCACATACATATTCACATATGGTGGAGCAATATTTGAAAGGCAGATACCATGATAAGATGTATCCACGAAAATCTTACTATTACGTTCTTCATCAGTGAGTTTCCTGTAGTTAAATTTCAACCAGGTTCCAATGGTATCGGGGGCCTCTGTGCTAAGATCCGGGACACGTTCAAAATAGGGAACCCCAATTGCATTTTTATAGTTTATCCGGGATTGTTCATCAAATGGAAATGCAAACGTACCTTCCACACCTATTCCTTTTGGATTTTCCACTTCAATCATTACCCAGTATCCATAACATGCCCTAAAGGTCATTATAATTTTTCCTTCGGCCTGGCTAGTGGG
>JAOZKQ010000080.1 GCA_029935275.1 Bacteroidales bacterium
GCAATACATTGATCTCCCAAAACCGGTAAATACCAATTCTCCCAAAAGCATCCATATCATCAGCTATACAAAGCAAAGCTAATATACCTTTTTTATTTAAAAAGGTTTCTTTTCGGTATGATTTGTCATCATGAAGTTCGATCGCATCCAGGATTTTGTGTTTGCGGTCTGAGCTTATTACGGTTTTCTCTGATAAAAACGTATTGCAAATTTGCCTGCTGTATTTCCCATGCTCAGGTTCCAGGGTCAGGGACATTCCTGAATCATGGAAAAAGGAAGCGATGATTAATTCTTCAATTTCTTCAAATGAGTAAAAGATATGATTTTTTTCCAGCTCAATAAGCAGGGTTTTTGCAAATTCCCAAACCCTTATCGAATGCCTTTCGTCATGAGAGGGTAGCCATGTATTTTTGAATATGTTTCTTACATGTAAAATCAGTTGTGTTTTCCACTTCTGTTCAGTTTGAAGAATATCCTGAAGTACATCCATTTTAGTTATAAAAAAAGGCAAAAAAGAAATTTCTTTTTTGCCTTTTTATTTAGAAATATCTTTAATTAATTATTTTGATCCTGCAATTTCTCTGGCAAGATCAAGGATGGTTGTATCATCAAGAGTTACAATGCCTCCACCCGGTCCTTGTTCAATATGTATTCCAATGCTTTCACCTTTATTGTAGTTAGACCCTCCAAAATAATTACGGACCGTTTCAACATTCAGTTCAAGCTTGTTAGCGATTTGTTGCATACTACCATCCGGTAATTGATCTTTAATTCTTCGTAATTCATTAAAAGTGATTGTCTTTGTCATATTGTTTTAATTTTAAAATTAAACGAAATCGACTATAAAGATAGTGAATTTTGGTTAGATATAATCAATAAAATATATTGATTATAATTTAATAACGATTAGTTGGCCGGCTTCGTCACTTATCACCTTGATTTTATCACCTTTCTCAATGTATCCAAACTTAGAAAGGGCATCAAACATTTCACCATTAATCTCCACTTTTCCGGCAGGGCGTAATATAGTTACAGCTGTTCCTGTTTTGCCAATACTCTGTTTTTGAGTTTTTGCATCCACCCCAACAAAACCCTGATCCTTTTCCTGAGTAGAATAAAGGGCAAATTTTAGTTTTCTTGAAGAAAAAACCTGTTTAGAAATAAAAAGAGAAAGTGTAAGGGAAAGAAATATTGCAATAAGAACAGTGAATAAAGATTTAACTACCGCTTCCAGTGCCAGTTTTAGATCAAGTTGAAAAACAATATTGTCAACCATACTAAGGGTGAGCCCTGTAACTACCAGTAATATACCTGAAATCCCTGCAACGCCAAATCCGGGGATAGCAAAAACTTCAACAATGATTAATATGATACCCAGAATGAAAATGAGGAATTCCCAGTTTTCAGCAAGACCTTCAAGGTATAATGGGGCAAAATATATAATTGCGGCTATAACAGCTGCTCCCAGAGGGAATCCAATGCCGGGTGACTGTAACTCAAAATAGATCCCCCCCATGATTAACATAATTAATATCCCGGAGACCATAGGATTGACAAGAAAATGAATAATCTTATCCAGGGTCGTAGGTTTATATTCTTTGAGTTCATAATTATTGATCCCGGCCAGCTTAAGTACTTCCCTGATATTCTCGGCTTCCCCTTCACAGAAACCTACCTTGATTGCCTCTTCAGTAGTTAGTGTCAATACTTTTCCTGTGTCACTGATCTCTTTCACATAAACAGATGGATCAACCATGGCTTCAGCAATTTGTGGATCACGGTGCCATCTAATTAGCGTATCACGGCCTTGTATCAGCGTGTCTTTGCCATGGGCTTCTGCTGTTGCACGCATAGTGGAACGCATGAATGACTGGTATTTATCCGGTACTGCCTGGCCTGACTGATTTACTACCGTGGCAGCACCAATACTGGCACCAGGTCGCATATATATGCTGTCGCAGGCAATTGATATCAATGCGCCTGCAGATGCCGCATTATTATCAATAAAAACAATTGTGGGTATTTTGCTATTTAGAATTTTAGTCCGGATCGAATCAGCTGTGGTAACCATGCCTCCATACGTATTCATGTGGATCAGGATGTAGTCCGCTCCCATTTGGTTAGCTTCTTCAAAGCTTTCTTTTGTAACTCTCCACATCGGTTCAGATATCTCTTTTTTTATATCAAATTTATAAACCACTATCTTTTTGCTAATGGTATCATTAATTGTTGAGTTAGCCGTTTTTGGTACTGCTAACAGAAAAATAAATAAGAGAATGTTGAGAAATTTGTAGTACATTTTTTTAAGATTTTAAAGTATTGAGTTCATCGAAAAAGCGCTTGAGCCCTTTTTGCTTTTGTTGGTCAAGAGAATAACTAATATTATTTTGTAAATAATTCAACATGTCTGTTTTACTTAAAACGGAAGTTTTAGAAAAAGAATTTACGGTTTCCTCCAGGTGATCAATACCATAGCGCATAGCCTGGTTAAATTCCATTAAAAAATCTTTTTCAATATTTTTATTAGCAACCCAGGCAGCAAAAACAAATGGCAGATTTGTATATTTTTGCCATTCCCCGGCCAGGTCATAAATATAAGGATACCTTTTCATTATTGGAAATGCCCGGTCTCCAATAATAATTCCACCATCTTTATTACTTAATAAGCTTTTTTCATAACCAGGTTTTGCATTTTTCCAGTTTACCTTAATCTTCCAGAATTTCTGTGCTAAAATCTTAATAAGCACCACCGAAGTTCTTGACTGGTAGTCCAGCCAGATTGTCTTTATTTGATTTATAGGGACATTACTAAAGAGAATTACCGATTTTACAGGGCCTACTGCACCAATACAATAATCTGATATAATTCTTGACTGGTTCATTTGAGGAATTGCAGCAACTGGGATTAAGCCAATATCTGTTTTATTTGAGACCAGCTTTTCGGCACATACAGAAGGATTATCCAGCGAGAGTTCAATTCTATCGTGGATTTTATGGTTCTCTAAGCCATATAGAAAAGGGAGTGTGTTTAGATATGAAATGCCTGAAACTTTATATAAATACATCAGTGTTTGCTCGTTTTAATACTTTTTTAATTCTTTGCCTGCTCAGGTTTTAAGAAGATTATTGCTGACATGAAGACAACTATTTCCCCAAATTAAAGCCAGGATAAATATTAGCAGGGTGAAATTACAAAAAACAATGGAAAAACACAGCTTGTTTCAAAACTGTTCTTAAGTTTTTGGCTTAAAATATTACCTTTGCTAGCCAAAGTTTGTCAATAAAGTCTGGTAGAGAAGAATAATAGCTATAACTAAACAAGTTAAAAAAGCCCTGTCTTGCTTTATAGTGGCGGCGGAATTTTAAAATTGTTGACTTAATAGACAATCTTTATATAAAAAATAAAGAGGTTTTATGAATATAGATGATTTATATGCAATATCTCCGGTTGATGGAAGGTATAAAAATAAAGTAAAAGAACTGGTAAATTACTTTTCAGAAGCTGCTTTATTTAAATATCGCTTGATAACTGAGATTGAGTATTTTATTGCTTTATGCAGGATACCCTTGCCACAGTTAAAGGATTTTCCGGAAAACCGTTTTGATGAGTTAAGGAATGTATATCAGAATTTTAGTCAGGAAGAAGCGCAAAGAATAAAAGAAATTGAGAAGGTGACCAATCATGATGTGAAAGCGATTGAGTACTTCTTGAAAGAGGTATTTGACAAACTGGATATCTCAAAATATAAAGAATTTATCCACTTTGGTTTAACTTCTCAGGATATTAATAATACGGCCATTCCCAAATCATTTTTTGATGCAATAGATCAGGTGTACTATCCATTGCTTGAAGAACTTATAGCTAAGCTTGAAGATATATCCTCAGAATGGAGTACTGTTCCAATGCTTGCCAGAACCCATGGGCAGCCAGCATCTCCTACTACTTTAGGTAAAGAGATTAATGTATTTGTGGAAAGGTTAAAAAAGCAAAAGAATTCATTACTAATAATTCCAAGATCTTCTAAATTTGGTGGGGCAACAGGAAATTTTAACGCTCACCAGGTTGCCTATCCGGAAATTGACTGGCCTGGCTTTGCTGATAACTTAGTGAATAATATTTTAGGTTTAAACCGTTCACATGTAACTACCCAAATTGAACATTACGATTTTTTTGCTGCTGTATTTGATAACCTGCGCAGGATCAATACTATTTTAATTGACCTTGATAGAGACATTTGGACCTATATCTCGATGGATTATTTTAAGCAGCAGATTAAAAAGGGAGAAGTAGGGTCTTCGGCTATGCCTCATAAAGTAAATCCTATCGATTTTGAGAATTCTGAAGGAAATCTTGGTGTTGCAAATGCATTGTATAGCTTTTTTTCTGATAAATTACCTGTCTCCCGCTTACAGAGAGATCTTACTGATTCAACAGTTTTGAGGAATATTGGTGTTCCTTTGGCACATACTTTGATTGCATTTAAATCGACTCTTAAGGGTCTGGGTAAATTAATTTTGAATCAGGATAAAATAAACAATGACCTTGATGCAAACTGGATGGTAGTTGCTGAAGCAATACAAACCATTCTCAGGCGGGAAGGTTTTGCAAATCCATATGAAATGTTAAAAGACCTGACCAGGAGTAATAAGCGTATTGATAGAGGGTCTATAAAGGATTTTATTGATCAATTAGATGTTTCAGAAAGACTTAAAAAAGAGCTCAAGAACATCACACCACAGAACTATACAGGTATTTCAGAGCTTGTTTCAGAAAACATGAGGAAATAATATGAAAAAATTTCTTTCTATACTTTCTTATGTTAAACCTTACTGGAAAGAGGCAATATTAAATGCTGTTTTTAATATTCTTTCTGCTGTTTTTGCCCTTTTTTCATTTACTATGGCAATTCCCTTTCTGGGAATTTTATTCGAGACCCAACAGTTTGTAACAGAGAAAGTTCCTTTTGATCTCTTCTCGATGAAATCCATTTTGGGGAATTTTAATTATTATATGAGTACGCTAATTATTATTCAGGGGAAGACAACAGCCCTGTTGGTAGTGAGTATTGCAGTTGTAATAGTTACCTTTTTTAAGTCTTTATTTAAATATCTGGCAAATTACTTCATTACTCCAGTACGAACGGGAGTGGAAAGGGATATTCGTAATGACGTTTATGATAAAATTCTCAGATTACCTCTTTCTTATTATACAGAATCTAAAAAGGGGGATATTCTTGCAAAAATATCAGGAGATGTTAAGGAAATAGAAATCTCAATTATAAGTTCTCTGGAAATGATTTTCAGGGATCCCGCGACAATTATTATTTTTCTTTCATACATGATAAGTATGAGTGTTGAACTTACTCTGATTGTAGCTGTTTTGTTACCTCTTAGTGGATTTTTTATAGGAAGGTTAGGTAAAAAACTGAAAACGACTTCATTCAAAGGGCAGAAAAAAATGGGTTCTATCCTGTCAATTATTGAGGAAACATTGACAGGCTTAAGAATTATTAAGGCATTTAATGCGGAAGATCATTCGACTGAGAAGTTTTACCAGGCAAACAATATTTATAGACAAATACAGAGCCGGGTTCATAGGAGGAGATACCTGGCAAGCCCTATGTCTGAGTTCCTGGGAACTGTTGTCATGATGGTGCTTATGTGGTATGGTGGCAATCTTGTATTGGGAGGGAACGCAAGCCTAAAACCGGAAGAGTTTATTGCATTTATTATTGTTTTTTCTCAAGTAATTGTACCAGCAAAAGCTTTATCCTCAGCTTATTTTAATGTTCAGAAGGGTATGGCTTCCGTCGATAGAATCGATGAAATTATGGATGCAGATGAAAAGATCATTGACAAGCCGGGAGCTAGATCTGTAAATGAGTTTATGAATTCTATTAAGTTTGTTAATGTAAATTTTAGTTATAATACTGAACCGGTGTTGCAGGATATTAACCTGGAAATCGGGAAAGGGGAGACGATTGCTTTGGTGGGTCAGTCGGGTGGTGGTAAATCTACTTTGGTAGATTTAATTCCCCGGTTTATTGAACCCATATCAGGGCAGGTATTGCTGGACGATTTTATGGTTAGTGATTATAAAATTAAGGATTTGCGAAACCTGATGGGAATAGTTAATCAGGAGCCTATTTTATTTAATGATACATTTTACAATAATATCGCATTTGGTTTAAAAAATGTAAAAGAGGAAGATGTGATTAATGCAGCTAAAGTTGCTAATGCCCATAGCTTTATTATGGATACCCCTGGAGGGTATCAGGCTAATATTGGTGACAGGGGAGGCAAACTTTCAGGAGGCCAGCGTCAAAGGATAAGTATTGCTCGTGCCTTATTGAAAAACCCTCCTGTTTTGATACTGGATGAGGCTACTTCTTCCCTTGATACTGAATCGGAAAGGCTTGTACAGGATGCAATCTTGAAATTGATGCAGAATCGTACATCTGTTGTTATTGCCCACCGGCTTTCAACAATCAAAAATGCAGACCAGATATGTGTAATACAGGAAGGCCGGATTGTGGAAAGAGGTCGTCATAAAGAGTTGCTCAAACTGAAAGGACAATATTTTAATCTGCACAGGTTACAGGTGTATGATTAGTCCTCACTTATCTT
The DNA here is from genome assembly GCA_029935275.1 of Bacteroidales bacterium. GTDB lineage: Bacteria > Bacteroidota > Bacteroidia > Bacteroidales > VadinHA17 > JANTGF01. The sequence continues at coordinate 6,628 of JAOZKQ010000080.1, forward strand.
ACTACAAATCCGCGAACTATTTCTAAACTAGAATTAGATATTCGTAGATAATATACTCCAGGCTTTAAACTGCTAACATCAACCACTATTTTATTATCTGTAATTGCCTGTTTTTGGAAAATTAATTGACCTTTTATGTCTATTATCTGGTAATTTAGTTGGGTGTATTTTTTCTTTAACTCAATAGTAAGTATTTGATTGGTTGGATTTGGATAAAGGAGTATGAGTTCATTTCCAGCAGCAGGTCCATTCACGGAAGTAGTTATTGATATTTTTGGACTTGTTATGTAACTCAAAAGAGTAGTGTCTATAGAATAAGCAGTTATTTTAAGCCAGCAACTATCACCTGCAGAAACGGGAGGGTCATTCCAAAGGAAAAAAGTGTCAGTTAATGCTTGTTGGATTGTGGTAAAAGATAGTTTTTGATCAATGCTGTATGCAATATCATATTTTAAAGGCCTTCCATTATCAGGGTTATTTAGTTGCCAGGTAACAGCTGTTGAAAAGTCCCAGTATCCCTCTGATGGATTTGTCAATGCAATGTCTGGTTTTTCGTAAGAATGGAGTAATTCTGAAAATCCTTCACCTGTAACTGCAATTCCATTTACGGTTCCGGTAATTGTAGTTGTGCCCTCATAAAACCGGAAAGGAAGGAGAACTTCGGAGTTATTATGGAGCGTGGTGATAATCAGATCGATATTTTCATCAGGAGATGTTAGTTTCCATTTTTGAGAGTAACATCTTAAACTATCCGGCATATAATGAAAAGCCAGGCGCTCAATTTTATAATTATATGTGGTAAACTGATTTAAACTGTCCTTGAAAACAGCCATCATCTTATACCGGAGGTTGTCAGGAGTTTCATTGTTATTTGTGAAAAGGTTGTAAATATTCAGATCCATCCCATTTGATAGCTGAACACAAAACCACTCGTAATTCTCTCCATCTGACGGATTAAAACTCCCATATTGTCTGTCTATCCATGATATTCCTGTTACAACTTCTGTTGTATTGTCAAATGTGATTGTACCCTCAACTGTATTTCTGGTCTGAGAATAATAATAAGTATAACTGCCTTCTCCCTGATATAAAAAACCACTATCAGCAATAATTAATGGCTGTTTTAAGCTTATAACCTCCATATTTAAGTCATAGTTTTTTGATTTTGCAGAGAGGACATATTCAAAAGGAATGTTTTGGCCGTTTGAATCAGTTTTATTAGTCCAGGTTTCAATATCTCCTAAAAAAATCTGTGCCTGAATATTCACGCTGTCTTTGGCTAAGATATTGTAATTTACCGGCATAACATCAGTAAAGAACTGGCCTGTATCATCGTTGCTAAGATTAAATATCCGAAATCCATCAAAACCAGATTTTGGACTATGAAAGTAGCTAATCATAAAACTGTAGTGATTGTTGGTTGCTTCTCCAATAAGATGGCCGGAAATATACCACCACTCCACAGGCTCATCCGGATGCCAGCCTTCATCAGCCGGGAAAGAGATTATGCTGCCTGCCGGAGTATATGGATATGTTTTCCAGGTCTGGGCAGTGCTGTATGAGCTAGTCAGGATAATTAATATCCAGAAGAGAATGAATTTTTCATGAATATTATATAACATTTTGTATATTTTTTCTCCGAATTATTATGGCATGAAATTTTCAGCTTAAATATACGGTATTTTAAAAAATATTAAAATATTAAATGAAAAATATATTACCTTTGCAGCTCATTTTTGGAGAAATGGCAGAGTGGTCGAATGCGGCGGTCTTGAAAACCGTTGTACCGCAAGGTACCGGGGGTTCGAATCCCTCTTTCTCCGCAACACTCAAAAAGGCACCCACGAAAGTGGGTGCTTTTGTATTTTACCCATAGGGGATGAGCTTGCTCAATCCCCTTTATGGGTAAAATACAAAAGCCTTGCGAAGCAATGCCTTTT
>JAOZKQ010000457.1 GCA_029935275.1 Bacteroidales bacterium
AAACAAAAGGTGATTAAACCAAACATTTTACAACATAATAGGATTTAAGGCTCAGTTGAGCCAAAAAAAGAGGCAGTAAGTTTCCATAACTATTGCCTTTTTTCAAACTATTTCTTTTCAAGGCCCCCTTTGAATTGAGTTTTAAATTGTGCCTGTCCGCCGTATCCCGCATGTGCGGGAGAAGGCTGATTGGGCTAAGCCGTTGATTGTCAAATCGCACATATATGGGGATTCTAATCTTCAGGTTTGTTTTTATTACTGGTTTTTATATATGGCCAATTAATTTCCCGGCATATTTTTACACAAAAATGCATCCGGCAGATTAATAGCTATATGCACAGGCATAATTCACCCATCTGGACACAATCGGAGCATCCATTGGTCATTTATAAATCAAGATCTCAAAAAACGTTTTATGGATAGTTGTTAATTATTCCAAAGCAACAAAACCATGCCCATAGCCAGGTACTACTCCTACAAACTGCATCCTTCCTTTTTTACAAACCGGACAGTTCAGTTTGACATGCTGCTTAATACCTTCCATTATTTTTACCCAAATTGTATCCTGCTTCTCCCAGGTTTGCCTGCCATCTTCAATATCTTCCTGACGCTGTGCTGCTTTTTCGATGGATAGTAGTTCTTTTGCTTTTGCAATATTCTTTTTGCGACAGGTATTGGCAAAGATCCCATAATAACGGACCTTGAAAAATCCCTGTGGTAAGACATGAAGTAAAAACCTACGGATAAATTCATTTATTTCTAGCTTTTGTTTACGGAAAATTCCGTTACGCCTGTAATCTTTCACCATAAAATGAACCACTCCGTTTTTAACTTTCTTAATGCGCCGGTCACTTATGGCTATGCGAAAAACATAAGGTGAAAGATATTCCAGTACCTTTTGTGGGCGGGCAAATGATTTTTGAATGTTAACTACCCAGGCTTTTTTGTATAAACTATTAAGTAATGAGGAAAAATTCTTCTTTCCCCTAAACTTTCTTGAAAGGACTTTATAATGGATAAAGAAATCATTGCTTTTTTTGGTATGGACCCAATGTGTTTTGTCAAAAGACAAACCCCCTGCCGGCATAATGACATGCAAATGCGGGTGCTCTGTCATGTTTTGCAATACTTGCCGGAATTTGACAAGTACTTTTTCCAGCGTCTTAAATGGAGAGAAGATTTAGCTAAAGAGTGTAAACAAATTACTACTTTTGATGTAAAAGAAACGATTATTAACAACCGGGTTTCCCTTCGCCGGGAAAGCACTTAAAAGTGCCTGAGCCGTGTGCGGTGAACTTAGCAGAGGATCTCATGACCGAAAGGAATAAAGTCGCACAGCCTGTCCCAATTACTGCATCGGGACACGGTTCTTAGGGGGCGTAAGCTACCCGATTGCTTTATTAAGTAAAATATAACGAAATATGATAATACTCTATATACTTGCTTTTATTTCTTTGATTATTGGAATGGGAGCAATTTTCACTTTGATTGAAAAATTCCCGGTTAAATTACTGTACTATCATTTTTACTTCAGAAAACCTCTTATCTGGAGTATTTTCATTGCTTCTTTAGGATATCAATTTATAAATTCATCAAGCGGATTTCCTACTAACGCAATACCTCCATTGGTAATTATCGGTTTAGCTGTAATTCTAACCTACAAGGTTCATCAGTCAAATTGGTTTAAGGCTGTATATTTTCCTAAAATGACAAATGATTTGGAAACGCTTCCATTAACAGACGACCAAGAGATGGCTCTTATTGAGTATGAAGGTGTAACAAAAGCATATTCTTTGAATTATGTAATTCATCATCATATCGTAAATGATAAATTCAAAGACAAAACAATTGCACTTACTTATTGTGCAATGTGTAGAAGTATTATCCCTTTTGATGTTACAGATATTGGTCCCTTATTCGTTGCTTCTTTCAAAAATGCCAATCTGATAGTGGCAGATAAAAAAACAGGTACATTCTTTCAACAAGCATCCTTTAACTCAATTATCGGGAAATTACATCCATACTCTCTAAAAATGATTTCATTTCAGATTTTACCCTGGAAGACAGTTAAGAATTTAAAAGGTCATCCTCAAGTCGCTATTATAAATACAAATGACCTTAGACCTTTTAAACTTCCAATACCCGGCGTTTGGAAAAAAGTTATGTCTTCTGAACTAACTCCAGGTCTATCGAATAAAGACAAAACATTTCCATCTAAAACACATATTGTTGGTATCATAGATTCTTCAATTAAAAGAAGTGTGTTTTATTTAAAATCAGAAGTATTACAGCAAACAATTGTGAAAAACGAGAAATTAAACTTTACACTTATTTCTATTGAAGGTACTGTGAATGGGTTTAAAACCAAGAGTATTAATTTAAGACTTAAAAATAATCAAATAATTGAAGATACGATAAGCAAGTCAAAATGGGATGTTACAGGGAAACATATTAACGGAACAATTAAAAATAATTTAGAAACGATTGCAATAATAGATGAATATTGGTTCTCGTGGAAAAAATTTCATCCAGAGAGCGAATTACTTAGACTAAATAACGAAAGCACAGTCGAGTA
>JAOZKQ010000081.1 GCA_029935275.1 Bacteroidales bacterium
ACCGGAAAGAAAGCTGGATAAATGTGACCTAAAAAATAACCAAACACCTGGTATCCAAAGCTTGCATAAAGAACAAATAATATTCCAATAATAGTAAAGGTTTTATTGGGGTATCTGACTTTTATATCAGATCTCTTTATACCATATAGAAATAATATGCCCTGGAGAACACAAAAAGCACTGAAAATATAACCGAATATATGAGAAGATGCCCAAAATATATAACTGAACACAATCCCATTAAATAACCAAAGGAATGCTAAAACTGATAATACAATTTTAGGAGCATAGTTTGTTGACTTAAAGGAGAAAAACAGAGCTATAATAATGAGAATATAAACAAAAATCTGAAGAGGCCATATTGCCAGATTATAGCTTACTAAAACTTTAATAAATTCATCGATCGAAAAAGAAAACATGATATTCCCTTCAGATTCTTTAATATTTATTAACCACCTAAGGCATTATTCTGTTATCATTAGTAATGATTACAACTAAAATACAACATTTTATCCATTTGTTGAAAAAAAATGTACTTTTGTGAAAAAATAAATAATTATGAAGAGTGTTGTTATAAGTGGTATTCAGCAAGTTGGTATAGGTGTTTCCAGCTTGAAGGATGCATGGAAATGGTATAGGGAGAATTTTGGAGTGGATATTCGTGTTTTTGAGGAAAAAGCTACGGCTGGATTAATGAAAAATTATACCGGTGGTGAAGTTAGAAGCAGGCATGCAGCTTTGGCATTAAACCTTCAGGGTGGAGGTGGATTTGAAATATGGCAATATACCGACCGCGTTCCCCAGGCCCCTGAATTTGAGGTAAGTCTTGGTGACCTGGGCATTTTTGCCGTGAAAATAAAAAGCAGGGATGTAAAAGCAACTTTTGAAGAATTCAGGAAACGAAAATTAGACCTTATCGGAGGCCTTAAAAAAGATCCATTGGGTGATGATCATTTCTTTGTTAAAGACCCTTTTGGAAATATATTTCAGGTAGTAAAGGGACATGTTTTTTTTAAGGAAAGAAAAAGCTTAACCGGAGCCTCATACGGGGTGATAATTGGGGTTACCAATATGGAAAGAGCCATAAAGTTTTATTCTAAAATTTTAGGTTATGATAAGGTTGTATATGATAAGACTGGTCAGTTTGATGATTTCGAAGGACTTCCGAAGGAAAGTAAGGAAATGCACAGGGTATTGCTTTTTCATAATAATGAAAGGAAAGGCGCTTTTAGCAGGTTATTTGGTGCCAGTTATATTGAATTGATATCTATTAACCAGGAAAAACCAAAGAAAATATTCAAGGGACGATTTTGGGGAGACCTGGGCTTTATTCATCTATGTTATGACATCAGGGGGATGAAGAATATGAAGGCTTTATGTGAAAAAGAGGGTTTCCCTTTTACGGTGGATAGTGTGAGTGGGCACGACCAGGATGTTTTTGATATGGGTGAAGCTGCAGGTCATTTTGCATATGTTGAAGACCCGGATGGTACTTTAATCGAGTTTGTTGAAGCACATAAACTGCCTTTAATAAAAAAACTGGGCATTAGTCTGAATTTGATGAAAAGGGATCCGGAGAAGGCATTGCCTGACTGGCTTATTAACGCTATGCGGTTTAACAGGGTAAAAGGATAAATGCCTCAAATACTTTATTACTCTTCAGTTTTCTGCAATGATTCAATGGTGAACAATGAATCATCTATGGGTAAATTTACTTTTACATCTTTCATGGTAATTTCAGATTTTCTTTTTGTCTGAACATTTTCGATAGCCATATACATAGCTATATAAGAATTTGTTTTCGGGTCAATTTTTTCAATATTAGAAACTGTCATAACTTTTAATAGCTTCCCTTTCTTATCAAAAAACTCTCCTTTTTTAGTATGGAAATGGTTTTTGCCAATATAAAGGATTTCCTTTGAGTAATTATTTCCTGAAGTTGATTTTTTGTCAACAGGAATACATTCTATTACCCAGCAATCATCACCATCTACTACTTCCGAATTTATTAATCTGAAATTGAAATCATTTACCGCAGGAATGCTCATATCTCCAAGACTGAATTCAGAACCCATAAAGCTTTTGGACAACTTGTTACTGACAATCTTCCTGGGTTCTTTTAATGAAGGCATATACACCCACATTTCATCTGGTTCGGTCTTATGATCCCATATGAGTATATGAGTGCCTTTCATATCCACGGGTTCAATAATACTAATTCGCCTTTTTTCCAGTGAGCTATCGTCAGATAACTTTGAGAGTATCATGATTTTACTTACTTTTTCACGAGCATCTTTATTTATAGTCTTAAAAACCGAAACCGCTTCCATTGTTTTAAATTTACGGTTTTCCCGGCTTTTTTGCATTATTTCTTCCGGTGAAGGTTCTTCCTGTCCAAATAAGGGGAAGAGCATGCAAGAAAGTGATAGAAATAATAAAATTAATTTTGGTTTTCCTATTTCAAAAAAAGTAGATTTTTTATTCATCTAAAACGGGTGTTTCATTTAATATTATTTCAGTTTTTTTGTGTTTTACCCCCCCAGGTTCCATAAAAGCTGGTTTCCATATAATCAAGATCCCCGGGATTACCAGAAATGCCCCGGCAAGGCAAGCAATGATCGATAAAAGTACCAATAAACCAAAGAAGCGAATGGGAGGAAAACTTGAAAATAATAAAACAGAGAATCCTATAATTACAGATAAAGCATTAAAAAGAATCCCCCTGCCTGTAGTTTCCAGTGTTTTTCGAACCGCCTGTTTTGGGTTTAATTTAGCACATCTTTCTACTTTATAGCGCCACAAAAAATGGATGGTATAATCTACCCCGATGCCAATCATCATGGATGACAACAATGCTGTAGCAATATCAAGCCTTATTCCAAAAAAGCCCATGATCCCGAAAAGGAAAAGTACAGCCATCGTAATGGGTATCATAGCTATAAACCCAGCTGAAGGGGCCTTAAAAATGAAACTTACCAGGGCACCTATTATAATAATTGCTATTAAAAGTGAATACATCTGGCCTCTAATTACCAGATCAGCCATTTCAAGATTGATGTAGGCATGCCCGCCCATAAGTGTAATATGAGGGTCCCCCCGGGTGATTTCACTAGTCTTTTTAATAATATTTTTTACTACATGATTATCAGAATTATTTAAAGTAATTATAATCCGGCCATGGAGGTAATCATAATCAACTAACTGATCAAAATCCGATTCATCACCATTCATAGCATACAGGCCAAGATACTGGGCAACAAAATCCCGTGAGTCAGGTATTTTATTATATTCAGGATCTCCTTTATCGTTTAATACTTTACTTATTTCTAAAACAACCTTACTTAAGGAAGCAACACTTCCCACACCCTGGATTTTACTAAATTGTTTACCATAATTATCCATTTGTTTTAGTAAATCGGGGTCTTTCATATCACCTTCCACAAGAATAGAAATCGTTTGGCTACCTCCAAAATGTTCATTGATGAGGTTAGTTGCTTTACGGATAGAGTGGTGCTTTGGAAAAAAGTTCACTACATTGGTATCTACCTTAAGAAAATAAATACCTGCTCCTGAAAGAATAGTCAGGGAAACTGAAAAAATTAAAACTTTTACTGTATGATGAGATACAAGATTGCCCAACCAGGAAAGGAAAATTGCCAGATTATCCTTTTTCTTGGTATATAGTGTTTTACCAGTTAGTGGTTTTTTGAAAAAACTGAGCACAGCAGGTATGAATAATAAGCTCATTATCAGCGCTATGGCAATTCCAATAGCAGATAAAACACCAAGTTGCCTTGCAGGTAACATACGGTGTGACAATAGGCTCAAAAGACCTGCTATTGTGGTTAATCCGGTCAGGAAAATAGGTCTTTTCAAATTTTGATAGATCCGGATAGAAAGTTTAAATGGTTTGGCTTTTACACCTTCAGCTTTTGCGAGTTCCTGGTAGTAGGCAACAAGATGAATCCCATAATCATTTGCCACTGCAACTAATATAACGGGGAGTAAAACAGATATGATAGAGATTTTCCATCCAAACAGGGGAAACATGCCCATGGTAATAATAATAGACATAATAACCACTGAGAATGGTAGTATAACTCCCCTTTTTTGTTTAAAAAAGAAATACAGCATAAAGAGCATAATCACCAGGGCCATGGGCAAAAGAACCATCATATCACGAGACATAGCCTTGGAAATAACCGCTGCAATATAGGGTAATCCGCCAAGGAATACTTCTTCATTACCCGGATTTTTCTCGAGTATTTGTTTTACTTCTTGTAAAAACTCATCCTTCTTAATACTTTCATCAATAAGTAAGATAATTGCTGACATGGTAAAGTCATCAGAAATCACGACTTTCATTACCATCTTGTTGTTATCAAGTTCTTTTCGGAGAGCTTCCCTGTCTTCAGGTGTTTCCGGAATTTCCGGTACAGCAGGATCAACAATCATCATCCCATATTCCCCTTTAAGGTTTTTTGAATTAAACAAGGAGAGAACCTTGCTGGCGCCCTCCATTTCAGTAAATTCATCAGATAATATTTGTAATCTTTTCAGGGATTCCGTGTTTAGAATATCATTAGTTTGCAAAACCACTAATAAAATTTCATTTCCCCCAAAAATATCTTCAATCTTTTGGGTATTAATCCTGGAGGCCATGCTCTGAGGAATGTAGTTCTCCACATCAGGATCAAACTCTGCCCTTGGAATCTGCAATCCAAATATCAGGGTTATAGATAAGGATAAACCAATGATCCACCATCGGTACTTTATAATAAATTTACCTTCACTTGTTTTGATGTTTTGAAAACGCATACTATTATTTTCAGTTAAGGCAAAGATAATATAAATGTTTAAAACAAATTACAACTAATACAGTGGAAACTATAGTTTAAATAAGGATGAATTATTTAAAACAGTCTGAATTTTGTCTATTATACCAAAAATCAAAAACTAAATAGAATCTGTCCGTTGAATTAGTGTTTTTATATATAATAATTAGAGTAACAATGAATTAAGATTATACAGACATGATTTATTTTCTGTCTGATTATCATTTTCTGTTTTTATTTGAAAACAATTTTCACTTAGTCTGTAATAATATTAATGTATGCTCGTCATTCAATTGAGATCGGTATTTAAAATAATTTTAAAATAAGATAAAATGAAAAAATTAAATTTACTATGGATTGCATTATGTTTTCCGATGTTTCTTTTCGGCCAGAAAAATGCAGCGGATCAACTCTTTGAAAAATATGCTGATACGGATGGATTTACAACTATTTCTTTTAGCTCTGGTCTTATGAAGATGGTGGCTGATATGGATGATGAAAAGGATGATAATAGTATTTTGCGTAAAATAGATGAGGTACGTATTCTTACAAGTGATAATGAAAATTCCGGATTGAATTTCTATGAAGAGATTGTCAGTGACCTTGCTGTTGATGAATATGAAGAGTTAATCACTATTAAAGATAAAGATACGAATGTTAAAATATGGATTAAGGAAGATGCTGGAATCATCAGGGAACTTATCCTGGTTTCAGGAGGATTAGATGACAATGCACTTATTATAGTTCGTGGGGAAATAGAACTGAATAAACTTTCCGGCTTAGGGGAATCATTAAATGTTAACGGCCTGAGTGTATTAAACAAACTTTAAACCAGAGGAGGATAGCCTTAAGCTAGTTTTCCTGATGCAATAGAGCTTTTTACAAAAAGAATAATTTTTCTTAGCTTTACACCAATTGCTTGCAGGATTACTGCAAAGTAGAAAGAAAGCTCCTGATGAGTCCTGAATTATTTAAGAAAAAAGTTTTACCCTTGCAGAATAAGCTGTTTAGTTATTCGTTGCGATTATTGGGTAATTCGGAAGATGCTAAAGATGCTGTTCAGGAGGTTTTTATAAAACTATGGAAGCGCAGGGAAACACTTGAAGAATACAGGAGTCTGGAAGCTTTTTCCATGAGGGTTACGCGGAACCTTTGCCTGGATAGACTGAAAGCCAGGAAGCCTGAATATGTTGATGAGAAAACACTTCAAATGGGTAGGACAAGTGGGTCCACTCCAGCTGAAATACTTGAGAGGAAAGAAACATATGGGCGGATTAAGGAGATTATTTCAGCTTTGCCTGAGAATCAAAGATCGGTTATTCATTTACGGGATATAGAAGGATATGAGTATAAAGAAATGGGAGAAATTTTGAATATGGACCTTAATAATATCCGGGTACTTCTCTCCAGGGCAAGAAAGGCGGTGAGGAAAAGCTTAACGAAAAGATAGAGGATTATGGAACTTAAGAAAATAAAGCCTTTGTTGGTAAAATATTATGATGGTTCTACCAGCGTAGAGGAGGAGGCCTTACTTAAAGCGTTTTTTGAGCAGAAAGATATTCCTGACTATTTAAAGCCGGATAAAGAAATGTTCCTTTTTTATGCTTCTGAAAAAGAGGAGGAATACCTTCCTGATTTTGAGAAGGATATATTGCAGGCAATTGAATATGAGGAAGAATCGAAGGAATCAAAAATACGGCATTTCCCAAAATATTTGTACTGGGTTTCATCTGTAGCAGCTAGTCTCCTGATTGTCTTAAGCCTTTACTTTTATCAGAAAAGTCCGTCTTTGGAAGATACCTATGATAATCCTGAACTAGCATATCTTGAAACCAAAAAAGTATTATATTATGTGTCTTCAAAGCTAAATAAGGGGACTTTGACTGTGGATGAAAATTTTTCAAAAATAGTAGATGGAACCAGTGAAATTAATAGATTTTCAAAAATCAACACCAGCTTTGAAGAAGTTCGTAATTTTTCGGATAAAGTTGAAAAAATAGAAAACCTTAAATATTTTGATTTGTTTCATGAGCCTGAAATACAGGATAATAACCAATATGGTAACAAAAGAAAGAATAAGTAATAAATTTAAATACTAAAATCTACAGAAAATGAAAACAAAATTATTGACATTAATTGTTGCTCTTTTCATGGTGTCATTGAGTTCTTTTGCTCAAAAAGATCCGGTTGACAGATTGTTTGATAAGTATTCAGGACAGGATGGCTATACTACTATATATATATCAAGTAAAATGTTTAGCTTATTCTCTCAGGTTGATCCGGAAGATGAAGATCTTCAGAATTTGATGAGCGGATTGAAAAGTATCCGTATCCTGGCCGGTGATGATGAAAGTAATGTAAAAACCAAGGTGAACTTTTATGATGAAGTGATGAAGGAACTTCCTGTTGATAAATATGAAGAGCTGATGGTGATAAAGGAAAGCGGACAGGATCTGAAATTTCTTATCAGGGAAGAAAATAATAAAATAGTTGAATTACTTCTGGTTGGCGGTGGTAACAGTTCCGATGATAATGTCCTTATCAGTATTCGTGGGATTATTGATATGAAAAATATCTCCAAGATTGGTAAAGCTTTTGATTTAGAAGGATTGGATAACCTGGAAAAGATTGATGAGCATTAACAAATGTCTGCTGTAAATCAGGTGTTTGAAAAATATATTGGGTTTAAAGACCGACTCTATACAGCCTTGAATTGATTAATTATGAAACTTATATACATTTATGATAAACAATTTTTCAAATATGAAATCAGTTAAATTCAATTTAATTTTGCTCATGGTTATACTAACTGGGCTTAGCATATCCTGTCAGAACAACAGATCCGCAGGAGAGCAAATAATGGGCAATTATGAAAACATGGAGGGTGTTTACACTATCAAAGTTCCTCCAGGCCTGGTAGCAGTTTTTTTTACAGGAAACGAAAATCAGGAATTAAAGGAAGCAATGAAAAATATGGAATCTTTAAAACTAATGTTGGTAGATATAAATAAAACCAAATCGAAAGATATTAAAGAATTCTCATCTGAGTTTAAGCAAAAATTAAAGGAAGGAGGGTTTACAGAATTGTTAACCATAAATGATAGCGGTGAGAAAATAAGCATTATGATGCTTGAAGATGGAGAAAGCATCAGGGAAATGATGGCTCTTATTATAAGTCATGATGAATTTTTTGGTATGAGCCTGACAGGTGAAATAGATCCCGGTGAATTGTCAGAGCTGCTTCAAAAGGTGGAGATAAAGGATTTTCAGTTTAACTAATGTCTCTTAGTTCAATTAAGTCTGGGAATACTTCGATATATGAATTAATTTTTAGAATCAGTAACCTGACCAAAACTAATCGTTGCACCAAAAAATAAACTAATCCCATTGAAAATAATATCCATGTTTTCCTGACGGGTTCCCTGTAAGGCCCGGTTCTCTTCTGTATTGTATTCAACAGGATTTGAAAGATTAATTATTTGATTTTGATTTCGATTGACACCAAGGGAATACTGCAAACCGGCAAAGAAACGTGATCCTTTGTATGTCCCTAATAATCCCCCTGTCAGGTGATATAGATTGTATTTCACTGTGTAAATAGTCTTATATTCTTCAAAGTCCTTATAGTCTAAACCAATCTGGCTGTTAAAGTCAGTTTTTATTCCTCCCAGAAGAAGAAAGCTTTCATTTAATTTCCT
>JAOZKQ010000082.1 GCA_029935275.1 Bacteroidales bacterium
TCATACTTAAATTTATTGTCATGATATTCATTCACACTAAATAAATCTGGTACATCTTAATTTCTAACTATTTATAGTGAGTTTAATCTCCCAACTTTTTAAATTGATCCAATAAGAGTATTGAGCATCTAACGATTTAACAATTCAACGATTCAACAATTCAACAAATAATCAGTTATATCCAAATTCTAAACGCTGATTACTTATTTGGAATATCATTCAAAATGAGTTTGTATTATCCAGATATTCAGCAATATAATAATTAATGATTATTTAAAAATATGACATTTTGAAACTTGCCATGTATTTGATTTAATAATAATTCCATATATTTGCGTCGAATTTTTTAATAATTAAATAGTAACATAGCGAAATATGAGAAATTATTTGATATTTACCGGGATTGTGCTTCTTACATTTCTATTATCTTCCTTTACAACAAATGAACTAAATGAGCCTGTTACGGGGATTGTTGCTGAAGGACTGAATATTGGGAATAAAGCGCCCGACTTGGCTTTTAATAATCCTGATGGTAATAGCATAAAACTATCCTCTTTGCAAGGTAAAATTGTACTGATTGATTTCTGGGCTTCCTGGTGCTCACCCTGCAGAAGAGAAAACCCCAATATTGTAGCCACATATAAACAATATAAGGATCAGGATTTTGTAAATGGTAAAGGTTTTACTATTTATAGTGTTTCTTTGGATAAAAGTAAAGGTTCCTGGGTTAATGCCATTAAAACAGATGACTTAATATGGGAATATCATGTAAGCGATTTAAAAGGATGGAACTCTGAACCTGCAAGTGTTTATAGTATTCGTTCCATACCGTCAAACTTACTGATTGATGCTGATGGTGTGATTATTGCTAAGAACCTGCGTGGGCCATACCTTGCTCAGGCACTTGAAAAACTTGTTAAATAGCTGTATGTTATTACGGATCACTTAGAAAAGTTGTGGATTAAAGTCCTTTGCATTGTTTCGTAATAGGATTGTTATGTTATTTGTACTAATGAATATTTTTTTGAGGGGAGCTTTTTACTTTTATCAGCTTATCTGGCTGAAGGCCAGACAGGGCAACGCCCTGTGACAAATTCAGAATAGTTCATTTACGCCCTCTCGACAAACATCTCTATCGAGAAAGAACAGATATAAACATTAAAAAACAATACGTCAAAGAAGAAATATAGCTTAAATATATCTTTAAGCCAGATAGCACAAAGATAAGGGCAATACAATCAATTCAATAGGACTTGTTTATGGATTCTTTTTGTATTCTGCCCTTACAGGGCGAGATTGTCATATTTGTTTCTACCATAGGGCGTTGCCCTATGCTATGATATTTTAGCCTTTCAGGCTAATAGTGTTTGTCCATAAAGTCCGATTTACTCATTATAATTATTTAATTTATAAGGTATTCGTGAGCTAAAGGTTCTTCGTTACGCTTGCCAAAAAATTAATCATCCGTCAGCTGACGGAGTAAACTCCCAATTTTTTGTCTTCGCAAGCCTCGAACTCGAACTTTCTATTTCAAACACTCGACTTTAAAGACAGACTAATTAACTGCAAAGCTCCATCAATATGTTTTCATATATAGAATTATTATCAGGAATAATTCTAATCTGATTACTGATTCCACAAAGTTTTATACTGATCCACATTAATCCACAACTTTATGTAGTGATCCAATAAGACCTATTTATTAGCCTGCTTTAACCTTCGCATGACGGCATATTTTGCTGCGGCAATGGTTTCCCGGTTCGTTTTTTCTGTAATATTTCCCCGGGTAAGATCTTCTATTGAGATATATCCGTTTAATAAAAGTAGCTGCAAGACCATGTTATTCGAGGTGGTTTCCTCACTATATCCTTCCGCAGCATATAATTGCTCACTATCTTTGTATAGGTCTTCGGCAAAGTCATAGTTATTAGGCAACCAGAGTAATTGTTCATAGGTTTCGCTAAAAGCACTTAGCTCGATATTTACATTTGGGGTGATTAGCAAAGGACTGAATTCTTTATTCTTTGGGATGGTCTCAAAGTCCTCCATTAAGCTTAGATCAACTTTTTTACTCGCATCATCTACCCTTACAAAATCAGCTTTTCTCATTTGTTCAAGTTGAAACAATAAGAAATTGTATCGCCAGATTTCATGATTGTATTTACTATGCTTAAATAGTTTACCATACCTCTTATCTATCAAGGACTTTATGTAATTTTTATTTTTATTTATTTCAGGATGTAGAATTCGTATTTCCTGCAACAATTTTTTCATGTCTTCTGCTGCTTTTTGTGGTCCGGTAATTTCCTTTCCCTTTTTTCCCAAATCAGTTGATAGTATTCCAAGTTGAATATCTTTCCCTTTGCCTTTTCCATCGTTCCTTCCCATCAGGAGCCCGATTAGTTGCTTTTTCATTTCCAATTCCCCACTTTCGGAGATAAAAGGATTCCCACCCGGAGTACTGGCAAGAGTTTGGAACAGTGAATTAAAGAAAGTCCGGTCAAGTAAGAAGTTGATTTCAATGCCACCTTCCCCGCTTTCTTTAGCAGTCACCAGGAACCGGTTTTTAATGATATCAAACTTTACCTTTTTAATAATAAATTCCCGGTTCTCCTTCTGAAAGTGCTTCTGAACAAAGATTTTATTCACCACCTCTTCCAGGTCAATTTTATCCATCATTTTATATGAAGAGGCCAGGTAATACTTACCTGTGAAGGTATCTTTATCCCAGTCAATAATATCATCCAGGTAATTTCCGTGGGCATCAATCACTTCCACAATATTCTTATCTGCTGTGTAACGTAGCAATGTCCTTAAGAAATGCGGATTATCCGAGCTTGTGGCTTTTTCCTTTCGCTCACCGTGGGAATCCCTGTATAAAATAAAGTTTTCAGGATTCGAATACCTCTTAATACCAGACTCTTCCCTGCCGAAGTTGTATGCAGTTAGCATTACATTTATTTTATATGGCATGGTAATATCACATAATCCACTGATGGTGCTTCTGGAGTTAAGGTCTTCCACATTACTGTCGGCACTGCTTTCAAACAAGGAGCTGTAATGCTTAATGTAATCCGGATCAAAATCAGTAACCCTTGAAAAATCACCTGTTTCAGTGCCAATTCCATAAAGATTTCCTTCTTTGTCAGCAAAAATATGAAACATATCACCGGCAATCAGTTTGATCGACCGGATTCCGGGAAGGTCTTTTTTAAGCCACTTCAACATCATTGCAGCAAGCATCTCAGATTTCCCTACACCACTATCACCACTTATCTGTATAACAAACAAACTTCCGTCCTCCTCTTCTACGGCAAACAGGGATCCATGGATTGGAACCCCACCCATTTCCTTCACCTTTTCATTAATTACGGTAAGACGCGGTTTTTTGATATTTCCAAAGTAGTCAACAGATCTTTTTAATGGAGTTACGATAGTTTTTATATTTCCATTTGGACCTTTCAGGTCGAAATAACAAACCTGTGGGAAGGAAATTACTTTTTCGGGTGCCCCAAGGAACATGATTACATCGGGGATAAAGTTCTGAATATCCTTTAGACGGACCAGGTCATCACCAATAAGGCGGTGATTATCTGTAAGGTACTTTAAATATGATTTTTGAATGATATATAATTCTTTGATCAGTCCTTTTTTGTAGATCTTACAACGATAATCGTCCTCATCCAGGTTTTTTACAAAATTCACCAGTCTTTTTTCAAAAAAGGCAGAAGGAGGTCTTATGTTCATATTTTTGATAAAATCATTGGGTGAACCTGAGGAAGCTAATTTTTTCTCAGCTTGATCGTGAGGCCTGTCAACTTTGTGAAAGGGGTATTCCCTTTTCTTGGCATCTGTAGCAATTCTTGTTTTAATTTGCACAGGTTGTTCCCAGGCAATTACCCCACACCTGCTCATCAGGTCATTGATCCAGGAGAGTGATCCATTTTCCCAGGTTTGCAGCGTATTATTACGCACTTCATAATCCTTATGAATAGCAATTCCATGTTGAATCATTTCATTTATGTCAGAGTTTTGCCGTTTCAAACCGGTTTCAACAAGGACCATTAAAATATGGTTGTATTTGGAGTAGTATTCTGTATTTTTGGTTTTATTCATCAGATCATTGATGTACAAAACAATAGCCCTGACTCTTTGATGTAATTTTTCTTCTTTAACTTTCTCTTTACTTTTCGTAAATATTTCCTCCAGAAGATCTTCAAAAACGCCTGATAAAATATGCGAAAGATAATCTTCCGTGATAAGCCTGGCTTCCATGTCATTTATTTCTTCAATCGGCAAATTCAGCTTAGCCAAGGTCCTGATCAATTTCTTTTCCAGTTCTTTTTCATCCTGAATTAAATAGAACCGGAGTAATTTTTCATCCATTGTACCTGGGTGGTTTACCAGGGTTTTGATTAATAATTGACTCAGCATTCCAAAAACCTTTTTTGGCATAAGTTCATCTTTCATTCTGATGGAAGGCCTTAAAGCAGTAAGAAAAAGATTTACAGAAGATTCCAGGTCAATCTGATTGGTCCGGATTCCAGTTACTTCATGAAACTGGTTGGTAGCAGATACAAACACTTCTTCGATGGTTGGATGCAAAGATTCCTGTTCAAATGGCAGGTTAAAATGAACCAGAATCTCCCGGATATACTTCTTCAGGATAATGTTGTAACCTTCCAGTCTGGCCAAATCACCCTGAATATCAGACTCATTTGCCTGTAGTGCTAGAATTTTCACTTTCGCATCAGAAAACAAGATGTTTTCCAGCTTAATCAGAATCTCCTTCATGATATTCAAATCATCAACATTATCAAGTACCCAGGAAGATGGCTGAAATTCAAGTTTAGCTTTAATGTATTTTAATAAAGTAGCTTTACCATATTTTGAGATCACATCATTAATGTCATAACCGCAAAGCTGTGGGATTTTTCGGAATATCTGTGGTAAGAGGTTCTCATAAATTTTTGTAAAAGCCTTGCTGGAAATAAATTCCAATACATTCCTGCATTTGCCAATATTCTCGTAAAACTCAAGAACTGTATTTTCTGAATTGCCAATGGAATTAATAGTTACACCGCAATCTTTCGGAAATGCATGATATAATGTCTTAATGTCACTAATTTTAAGGGATGAGTTGTACTTTTTCTTTAATGATTTTATCACCTCAAAATCCTCAAGCACCTCATAAATAAATTCCCTGTGAGAGGAGTATTCAAATAGTTCATTAAGAATATCTTCTGATCTTTTACCTTGATTACGAATATCTTTGAATCTCGTTGAAAACTCATTCCAGTATTTTAGGAAAATCTGCAAAACATTTTCAAATTCCTCACGGAAATTCTTGTAGCTATCTGCATCACCTTCCAGATATCCACCAAGTGAGAATCTTATAAATCCTGTATGATAAGGGATTAACGCAAGTCCTCTTTCAGCTGCCAGTTTTTTTGAAAATTTTTCCAGATCCTGGTATGAGAAAAACTCTTTTAAATGTAAATTAAACAGAAAAGAACCATCAGAATCCACTATTTTTATTGACTTATTTTCTTTGGGAATAATTTTGCTGGCAGATTCTTTGGCAATTTCCAGTCTTTTGTTTGATTCCGTACGGAATATTTTATTTATGCGGAACCTGTTTAATTCACTTACCAGATGGTTTTTATAATAACTGAAGAATGGTTCTCCTTTATATTTAAAATCATCTGGCAAGTTAAGTACATCCAGTTTATCCAGAGCAATCAGTTCTTCCAGCAAAAATAAATGAAGCGGACTGCCTTCAAATAAGGAAGGCCTGCGGGTTTTACCATGAAACCCATTTTCCCGTTCTGTCAGATTATTTTTTATTTCTGCCATAATATAATCCTTCAACTTACTTTTGATCTTATAGCGGGAAGCATCTTTGGGCAGGTTCTCTTCCATCCTGTCCTTTATTTTCTTAGCCAGTTGGGCCACTTCAAGAATGTTCACCAGCATAAATAAGGAGTTCGTGTTTCCACGGTCAAATCCAAACTTTTTGCGGGTAAATTCAATCACATCTTTTCTTGCGGGAGTGGCTGCCAGCGTGCCCAGCCGATCACCTGTAGCTCCCAGGTTTTTGGTAGTGGAGAGAGAAGAGACTACACTGATTTTCCCATAAGCGGTAATATTATTCATAATATACCTTGAGATTGTTCTCCATTTGGGTTCTTCCGGATCTTCAATTTTGACTGCATCATTATAAGCCTCATCAAGGAATAGTGTTATTTTGCTATTACTTAGAAATTTGAGAAACCTTATCAGGTCAAGGTTGTTAAAGTCGGTAAAACCAGAAGGGTTTGAGGGGTCATTCACAACAATAGTAGAATTCTCACAAAAACGGTCCCACAAATTCCCGGTATCATCAAACAACTGGAAAGAGCTCTTGATTCTTTCCAGTTTTTTCTGAAGCCTGGCCCAGTCAATGCGACCCTTCTCATCCAGTTCAATTTCTATGTCAAAAGGATTATCATCATACCTGTCGGTAGGAAAGAGATCCAGGTATTCCCAGGAGGCTGATTGATTATAAAAAATATAAGGCCTCAGGCTATGATTTTTGGAAAATAACAGGTCCCGGATGATCATCTGTACATCATCAGAGAAAGATGTGATATCCAGGTTGCCGAGTGCGCTGATAAATTCTTTAATTAATTTTTGTTCCTGCTTTGTTTTCGAAAAATATTTTTCATCCACTCCCAGGTCGATCAGTAAATTCATGAAACGACCATAGTTATCGGCCTCATTTTCAGCCTTAATCATATATTCCTTGTATTTCTCAAGGAAAATATTTATACCAAAATTCTTATGGAAGTGATTTTTAATGGTTCGTTGATAAGCATCGGGGAGAATATCAAGTAAAACCTGGCATTTATCCTTAATTTCCTTTTTTACAGGTTTTAGTTTGCGCTGTAAAAGGTAGTCGGCATAAGTACGAATCTGGTTCCTTCCACCTCCCTCAAAAACTGTTGAAAGAAGAATATTTTTATTTTCAGAGTAAAAATATGCACGTGTACGTGCTTCGAACTCACTGATCAGATCTTTGTTTATTCTCTTTTGTTTTTCAGGATCCCTGATGTTTTCAATCAAAGAAATATAGGTAGCAAATTTCGATAGGATATATTTATCTTTAATTACCTGGCGGGAGAATTCATCAAATTTATAGAGGATAATATCCTGGTTTGGGTTATTTGGCTCAGCCAGCTGTTCTTTTTTTAGCTCATTTAACTCAAGTTTAAAGGCTTCAATTTTTCTTTCAATGGCTTCTCTGAATTTTTTAAGATTTCCTGAGTTTACCTTTTCAAGAATAAGGCGGAGGTTTAGTTGGCTG
This sequence comes from Bacteroidales bacterium, assembly GCA_029935275.1. Classification (GTDB taxonomy): domain Bacteria; phylum Bacteroidota; class Bacteroidia; order Bacteroidales; family VadinHA17; genus JANTGF01. Next base: position 7,346 of record JAOZKQ010000082.1, read on the forward strand.
TTAGCCAGCGCACCCAGCTTTTTATTATGTACTTTGTTTAAAGTGTTAATAATGGCATTATGGAAACAAAATACCAGGGAGGTATTTGTTGCCCTTGATTCAGGGGAGTCATCAATAAATACAATACGTGTTAAAAGGGGGAACCACTCTCTGGTATTAAAAGGGTTTTTTCTCATATTCCGAATTCTCACAGCAAAAATGCTTGTATGGTCATTTCGGATTTCTTCATATAACTTTTCAGGAGAAATATAATTTAAAACTTTAACAACTTCCCGGCCAAATATTTCACCTTTTAAAAGGTCCACTACCGTATCAAAAGTTCCTGATACAATGGTACGAATATAGCCTTTCATACCCTTAAAATTAATGGTTGATTCAGCCCTTGTCAGGAAATTATCTTTTTCGGCCTTGCTTGTGTAATGGGTTGACTGGTTCACCATTTGGTCCAATACATCCAGCATGTAATTCCACTGGGCTTCTTCAACATCTCCACTCACCCCGATAAGGTCCCTGAATTTCCGAAGCTCCCTGATGTTATCTCCAAGCAGGATTGAATATAAGAAATCAATGGTTTGCTTTGTTACCGGAGGTGTCCCAATTGAAAAATCATGTGCATTTAAAATATTGGAAATTTGGACCTTTGTGGGTTCATCAACCAGCTCCTTTTCTGTCAGGTCCTTTAACCTGCTCGAAAAAGAACCACGGCGGGCACTGTATTCAAATGCCTTGGAATCCTCATGGGGAAACATCATCAGCGGTACATCAATATACCCGGGAATTGCTTCTTTTAGTTCAAGGATAATCCGGTTAATTTCAGTAAGTTGACGAATAGGATCGAAGGGCTCTTCATAACAAAGGCGAACAAAATTCTTGAGGGTTTCAAATATTCTGTTCGGTAAAAAATTTTCTGCCCTTTCTCCTAACTGTTTGTAAAGATCTATAAAATTCAGTGCTTCCTGGTTCAACTTTAGCTGAGGGCTTCCTTGTAATTGCATAAGAAAAAATTTAATCGATTTTTGTAGTTTACAAAATAACTGCTAAATACCTTAAAAGTGAAAAGTATTTACGTTAAAGTTTTAACAATTTTTAAAAAGATGTGAAACCTGGTTGCAATGCGATAATGCTTAAATGATAAAATGCATGAATGACAAAAGAGGAAGAGGGACAAAGAGGTCCATAAGTATT
>JAOZKQ010000458.1 GCA_029935275.1 Bacteroidales bacterium
ATTAAATAATCACTGCAATTATATCTAACTTAATTGACAGAATATGAAAGGAATATCAAATACAATACTCAATAATGAATTTTAAAGAAATAAGAATTATCATTATTTTAGCTGCGGTTAGTACCCTGATTCTTCTATCAGCAAATATCCAGGCACAAAAAAAATATCCTGGTATTTCTGGATTAGCTGCAAAGGCTGAAGTTTCAACCCGCCTACCAAATGATGTTATGCCTGTAATAGGGGCATGGTTTTGGGGAGAAGATGAATTTAAGCCTGATGGATATAAGTCTTTCATTGACCATGCAAAAACACATTCGCCTTATAATTTACTAACAACTTCTCTTAGGGTTGCGGGTAAAGAGATAACTGATACTGTTGTTCATAATCAGGTTAAACTTGCAGTTAAGTATGCAAAAGAATGTGGTATTCAAATGGCGGTAGATTTTGATGTACGCTTGGCGCGACGGGCATTTGAAGCAGAATATCCCGACGAACTTCAGGAAATGCTTATTATTCAGGAGGTTGTGCTCTCTGGGAGTGAATCCGTAGAATCAGTTGTCCATAGTTTAGATCTTGGCGATCACATGACAGGCAGAACAATTCATTATATTCCTCTTCAAGGCTCATTACTTCGGGTATATAGTTATCAAATGCAAACAGATGGTATTGATCCTAAAACGCTAACTGAAATTACCAACGAATGCACTGTTGTATCTGAATCGAAAGATTCGGTTGTTGTCCGTATTCCTGCAAATAAACAAAATGGTCAAACAAGGGCTTGTGTTATGGTTTCATTTACACATTTGACTCCCGATGTATTTGCTCCGCATTTAATTGAATTTCAACGAAAAATTGTACTCAGTTATGCAGACATTCCGATGGCTGGAGGAATGAAAGACGAATGGGGCTTTCCACCCACTAAATTGCCAATGAATAATAAATACTGGTATTCAAAATATATAGCAAAAGCTTATGCTGAACGAACAGGTGGACGGGAATTATTAGCCGATTGTTTGTTAATGTATTTAGGAATAGACGGTCAGGAGAATGAACGACAAATGGCAATTAATCATTTAATAGAAATGAACTGGCAACGAAATGGTGAATTGGAAGATGATTTCTACCAAACTGTAAAGGAAGTTTTTGGACCACAGGCAGCCGTGGTAACACATGCAACATGGTATGCTTATTTTTGCGAAAAAGAGTATAGAAAAAATGGTTTAGATTGGTGGGCTGCTACTCGCGATTGGGCACAAACCGACGAATATGCACCATTTGCTGTGCGTACTTCTCTTGCTAAAAAATGGAATAGTCCGGTCTGGTATAATCAATATTATTCACCTGAAATAGAAAATTATCAAAAGGAACTTTGGAGTTCAGCACTTGCCGGAGGCAGGATCAACTATCATCCAATTTATCCAAACAGTACAGGCTCAGATGGACATGTTGGATTATTTCGCGGGAAACTTATGCAAGGAGAAAGTAGGGTGCGGCTTTTGAATTATATTACCCAAACCCCTTTAAACTGCCCTGTTGCTATAGTCTTTGGGCATCAAAATTTATTAAATTGGGCTGGGGCTGACTACGATGATCCTGCTTTGATGGAATTGGTTAATGAGTTTTGGTGCAATGGAATTCCTGCTGATTTAATACCATCCAGCGAAATTGAAGGTAAAAGTTTATATATCGATAAAAATGGGTGGATATCTTATGGTGCTCAAAAATATTCTGCCATTGTTTTATACAATCCTGAATTTGAAAAAGAAACAACAGCCGATTTTTTCAATATAGCATCAAAAGGAAATACAGAAATGTTTCGAATAGGAAACTGGACAAAGAATTTCAACAGTCAGGTGTTTAATGGAAATGAAATACTTCCAGAAAACATGGATGTCCCGAAGAGTAATTTTATTCTACTTGAAGAAATAAAACAAATATTGCAAGAACAAAAAATAAATACGCAATCACCTGCAACAAAACTGGAAAATCATAAATCTCATCCATTTATCACTCATCCAGCCACAGGAATTAGCCATCTTATTGATGGTACAATAATTCAAGTAGCGGGAACCGATAATGTTGAAGGCGATCCAATTCATTCTATTATTAAAGTCGAAGGTTACGATGTGTTTTTCGATGCAATTGGAGTGGCTGCTGTCCGGTTAAATAAGCTTGGCGAGGTACAGGCAATGGTTGCCGGTGGGTTAAAATCATTTAAATCTGGAATTTTTGAGATTAATTTAGAGAATCGGATGGATATTGCATTATGGATCGATGGAAACGGGAAATGGGAAGGTGTTATCCAGGGGTGGAAGGGCAATATCCCTGAACAATTGCTGGCAATTACTAAGAATTGGGGTCGTCTAAATATCCCTGCCCCTTTAATAGACTAAACAATATTATCAAAAAAAAATAAACTAATGAGAGTAAGCAGCTTATTACTGATAATTATTATTTCTGTTCTATTTTTTCTCACTATTGGATGTTCTAATAGGAACAGAACGATAGAGCTATCTTTTCAGTTGAATAATGCTGAATCATATGTTCCTTCTGATCAGATGGTAGTTT
>JAOZKQ010000083.1 GCA_029935275.1 Bacteroidales bacterium
TTTTTTTTATCATCTGGTACAATATATATAGGCTTATAATGGTTGTTTAAGTCAACACCAAAGTTCTTTTTTGCTAAATCTCTTATATGGCCAAAACTTGATTTAACCTGGAAATCCTTACCAAGGAACTTCTCAATTGTTTTTGCTTTTGCGGGTGATTCAACGATTACGAGATTTTCTCCCATGTACTTAAAAATTTTAGTAAATTAATTTTTTAACACCACAAAGAAAAGGAAATAGCTGAATAAGATCAAAATTTATTTTTAATTATTGTTATTTTTGTACCGATTAATAAAATTATAATGGATAAAGATAAACCAAATCACAAGAAGGGTATAGCAGTTTTCTGGCTGCTGTATTTAGTCCCGATTGTACTGATAACATTACTTTTTATTCTTATCTCGAAAGAGAAGCTTGGGCCAATGCCAGGGTTTGAAGAGTTGGAGAATCCAGAAAATAATTTAGCCGCTGAAGTTTTTTCAGAAGACGAAGTCCTTTTGGGTAAGTTTTATATCCAAAACAGGGTTTGGGCAGATTATGAGGAAATTTCACCTTATGTGATTGATGCATTAATTTCAACTGAGGACATTCGTTTTTACAAGCATCCAGGAATTGATTTTCGTGGTTTAGCACGGGTTCTGGTGAAAACAGTTTTAATGGGTCAAGAAAATTCCGGTGGAGGAAGTACGGTTACACAGCAATTGGCAAAGAATTTATTTCCGAGAGATACAACACGTTATAGATGGGGAGTGGTTAGGAAAGTAAATCTTGGTTTATCAAAATTTAAAGAATGGCAAACAGCGGTCAAGTTAGAAAGGTCATATACAAAAAATGAAATTATAACTATGTATCTGAATGTGATTGATTTTTTGTATCAGGCGGTTGGTATTAAATCGGCTGCACAGGTATATTTTAATACAAGTCCTGATTCATTAAATATTCAGCAGGCAGCCATGTTGGTTGGAATGGTGAAGAATCCGGCTTACTATAATCCATTGCGTAATTATGACCGGATGCTTAACCGAAGGAATACAGTTTTATCGCAAATGACAAAATATGGTTTTTTGACGGAAGAGATGGCAGACTCATTGAAGCAACTACCAATTGAACTGGATTATAATGTTGAAGATCATAATCTGGGATTAGCCACGTATTTCCGGGAATATCTGCGTACAACCATGATAAAAAATGAGCCGGTCAGGAAATATTTCTTTTCAGATGATCAGTATGCGGATGCTTTATGGGAATGGAATAATAATCCTTTATATGGATGGTGTAAGAAAAATAAAAAGCCAGATGGATCAAACTATAATTTGTACCGGGATGGGATTAAAATTTATACTACTATTAATTCCAAAATGCAACAATATGCTGAAGAAGCAATGCGTGAGCATTTGGGGCTGGATCTACAAGAGGCTTTTGTAAGACATTCGAAATCATTTAAAAATCCTCCTTATTCAGATGATTTGGATAAATCAGAGATTAGACATTTGTTGAATATTACAATGAGAAGAACGGAAAGATACAGGAAACTACGAAACAGTGGAGCATCTAAAGATTCTATATACTCTGCATTTAATACGCCTGTTCCTATGACTGTTTTTTCATGGAAAGGAGATATTGATACCTTGATGACACCAATGGATTCAATTAGATATTATAAATATTTTGCCAGGTCAGGTTTTCTGAGCTTTAATCCACATTCCGGCTATGTAAAGGCTTATATTGGCGGACCGGATTCCCGATATTTTAAATTTGATGCGGTAATGGCACAGAAGCGTCAGGCAGGTAGTACAATAAAACCTTTCCTTTATACCCTTGCTATGCAGGATGGATTTACACCATGTTATAAAGTTCCAAATGTTCCGCAAACATTTAAAGTTAATGACACAACATGGACTCCTGCCAGTTCTGGTAAAAAAGAAAATTGGGGTAAAATGGTTACCCTGAAGTGGGGTCTGGCAAATTCTGAAAACTATGTTTCGGCTTGGCTGATGAAGCAGTTTAATCCACAATCAGTTATTAACGTTATGAGGAAAATGGGAATCAGGAGCCAGGTTGATGCTGTAAACTCTATTTTTCTTGGCACCTCTATACTCACCTTGTATGAGCTTACGGGTGCTTTCGGAACTTTTGCTAATAAGGGTGTTTATACACAACCCATATTTGTTACTCAAATAAATGATAAGAAAGGAGATCCGATTAGTGTTTTTCATCCCCTTTTTGATGAAGCCTTAAGTGAAAAGAATGCATTTCTAATGGTAAATTTGCTTGAAGGTGTTGTAAGGGCAGGAACAGGTAGCAGGTTGCGATATAAGTATCAATTATTGAACGAGATAGGAGGGAAAACCGGCACCACCCAGAATCAATCTGATGGTTGGTTTATGGGAGTAACACCAAATCTGGTAACCGGTGTTTGGACAGGTTGGGAAGACAGAAGCATCCATTTTGCAAGCCTGGGCCTTGGGTCAGGGAGTAATATGGCCTTGCCTATAGTTGGCTTGTATTTGGATAAGATCTACAACGATGAATCATTTGCTTTTATGAGATCAGATATTTTTGAACCACCGCTGAATTTTGATATAGAACTTGATTGTGATAAATATAACCAGGAGAGTAAAAATAATTATAATATAGAGGAGGAAGTAATTTATTAACCGGATTTCGGTATAAGGAATTTTTACTGCTTAAAGATAGCCTGTCTAAAAAATTATCATTATTTAAAATAAATTTCAGCCATAACCGGCATATGATCTGAAGGACAAACGCCTTCCCAGGAGTCAGTAAGTATTCCATGCCGCAAGACTTCCACCTTATTTTTTATGAATATATAATCAATTTTTTTTCCAGGTTTGCAGGCTTCATCAAATCCTCCACCAAAAGTTGAGTTTGGGCCATAAAAAGGCATGTGCGTAATTTCCTTAGCATCAAATAACCCAAGAGGGTTGGAACGATCTGTTAATACCTGATAAGGCGGATCAGTTGTTTCCGTATTAAAGTCACCGCTAAGAATCACCGGTTCATTTCCGGCAATTTCATTCACTTTATCTAAAATCAGGAAAGCACTTTGTTTGCGGGCATTTATTCCTTTATGATCGAAGTGGGTATTAAAAAAGTAAAATTCATTTTGTGTCTTTTTATCCCTGAATTTACCCCAGCTTACAATTCTGTTTAAGGCAGCATCCCAGCCCTTTGAGGGTTTATAAGGGGTTTCAGAAAGCCAGAAAGTCCCACTATCCATAAGGTGGAAACGTGTTTTTAGATAAAAAACAGGAGAAAACTCTCCTTTGTTTTTTCCATCTGTCCTTCCAACTCCATACCAGCCATATCCGGGAAGGAGGCTTTTTAAATCTTCCATCTGGCCAATAAGTACTTCCTGTAAACCTGCCAGTTCAACATCATGAAATTGAATGAGTGCCGCTACTTTTTCTTTCCGGTTTGGCCATGCATTTACACCATCGCCTTTATTGTTGTATCTGATATTAAATGAAATAACAGTAAAAGATGGTTCCTTAGATGGTTCTTTATCCTGAAATGGTATATTGATAAAAGAAGTGAAAAGAATCCAGATTAAAAAAAGAATAGAAACTGGTTTATTCCAAAAGTTTGACATGCTATGTATATTAATGAAATAACTGCCTGACAAGATCTTCAATCTTCTCAAGAGGCACAATCTTGATTTTCAGATTCTTTATGTTGAGACCTTTTAAATTATATTTTGAGAGATACATCTTTTCAAATCCCAGTTTCTCAGCTTCAATAATTCTTTGCTCAATACGGCTGACAGGTCTTATTTCGCCTGATAGCCCAACTTCTGCAGAAAAACACTTCTTTTTGCTTACCGGAACATCCAGGTTGGATGATAAAATGGCACTGATTACAGCCAGGTCAATTGCCGGGTCGGCTACCTTAATTCCTCCGGCGATGTTTAAAAATACATCTTTAGAGGCAAGTTTAAAACCTGCTCTCTTTTCAAGCACAGCAAGAAGCATGTTCAGTCTTCGCAAATCAAATCCTGTGGAAGAACGCTGAGGGGTACCATAAACGGCTGAGCTTACAAGTGCCTGAGACTCAATAAGAAATGGTCTGATACCGTCAATTGTGGAAGCAATACATACGCCACTGAGGTTTTCATCAAAATGAGAGATAAGCATTTCTGAAGGATTGGTTATTTCACTTAATCCTTTATTGCTCATCTCAAATAGTCCAAGTTCGGATGTTGAACCAAAGCGATTTTTGTATGCCCTGAGAATCCGGTAAAGGTGATTTCTGTCTCCTTCAAAATATAGGACAGTATCTACAATGTGTTCAAGAACTTTAGGTCCCGCCAGACTTCCATCTTTGGTAATATGGCCAATTAAAATTACCGGAACTGCAGATTCTTTCGCATAGGCTAATAACTGGCTGGCACTTTCCCGAACCTGAGAAACACTACCGGGAGAAGATTCTATTTTATCGGTATGAATTGTCTGGATAGAGTCAATGATCACAATTTCCGGAAGTACCAGGGCTAATTGGGAAAAAATATTTTCCAGATTGGTTTCACAAAGGATATAACAATTTCCATTAGTATTACCAATCCTGTCAGCTCTGAGCTTTATTTGTTGTTCAGACTCTTCCCCCGAAACATATAAAATTTTATGTTTATCTGATTCTAAAGCCAGCTGTAAAGCCAAAGTAGATTTTCCAATTCCCGGTTCTCCTCCTAAAAGGATCAGGGAACCTGGCACCATTCCTCCACCCAGTATCCTGTCAAGTTCATTAATTCCGGTGTGAATCCTTTCAGCACTTGAAAGACTAATTTCTGACAATACTTTTGGGCTTGACTTTGTTTTGACAAAGCTGCCTGAGAAAGGTTTAGGTTTTTGAACAATTTCTTCTACATAGGTGTTCCATTCATTGCAAACAGGGCATTTGCCAATCCATTTTGGTGAATTAGAACCACAGCTCTGACATATAAAAATGCTTTTAGTTTTCGCCATTCAAGTTTATCCTCTTAGGGTAATTGAGATCATAAAAGTAAGGAAATTCCTGGTTAGGCAATTAAAATAAAGGAAATAAAGTGGAGATCAGGTATCAACTTAAGTTCTTTACTTTATTGATCAATTCAAGGGTTGAATATCCTTTAAGGTGGTTAAGAACAACAACCTTTCCTCCATTTTGTTTAACAAAATCTACTCCCGGGTCTCCTTCAACTGAAAAATCTTCACCTTTTACTAAAATATCAGGCTGTATAGTTTTAATAATTTTGTAGGAGTCTTCATCATCAAATAAAACAACATGATCAACAAACCTGAATGAGGAGAGTAAAATTGATCTGGTACCCTGATCCTGGACAGGACGTCCGTTGCTTTTAATTTTTCCTATGGAAAGGTCTGAATTTAAACCAACAATAAAAATATCCCCCATATCAGATGCATCAGCAAGAAATTTTAAATGCCCTCGGTGAATGAGGTCGAAGCAACCATCAGTAAATACAATTTTCTTCTCCTGGAACCGGTAAACTGAGAGTAAATGCATAAGGTCTTTCAGATCTGCGACCTTGCTCTGGATAAAATAATATTGATTCATAATCTTTAGCTATTATTTTTCAGCTACAAGATACGAATTTTTTTGTTTTAACATGATGATAAGTAGAGAAATAGCACCAAGGATAATTATAAAAAGGGTTTGGGATTCATGTGAAATTGTTGCATAAACCAGACCTTTTTCCCGTGGTATGCCATAAATTGTAAGACCCAATGACACGATCCAATGAAATGCCCCCATTCCTCCCTGAACGGGAGCAACCATTCCTATGGAACCAATTACTAACATAAATAAACCATCAATTGGTTTTAAATGAGCTGTTTCAGGAATTGAGAAAAACATAATCCAGGTTAGCAAAAAATACATAAACCAAATAAACAATGTATAAAAAATGAAAACAGCAAAATGTTGCATCTTATATACCGATTTAAGTCCATCTAAAACTCCGTTAAGAATTTTTTTGATTTTTTGAATAATTACTTTATCGGAAAATTTTTTCATGAAAAACCATATCAACCCAATAATAGCTATGCCAATGAATAGATAGATGAAAACTGATCCGGTAGAGTTAAACATTCCTGAAAATTTGACACCAAGGGGTTTAAACACATTTTCGGCGAGGAAATTTCCAAAAAAGTTAATTTTAGCAAAAAATACAATAATCGTTATAATAATAAGCATAAGCATATCAATGACCCTTTCAACGATTACTGTTCCTAAAAGTGAATCAAAAGGAATTTTATCTGTTTTATGCAGGGATCCGCACCTGGTAATTTCCCCCAGTCTGGGTGCTGCCAGGTTGGCAAAATAGCCGATCATTACAGCATAGAAGGTATTGGAGGTCTTAGGATTATAACCAAGCGTTTTAATCAGCATTTTCCATCGAACAGCCCTTCCTAAATGACTAAACAGGCTTAATATCAGCGCAAGACCTACCCATCTGTAATCAGCTTGTTTGAGGTCAACCCAAAGACTTTTCATATCAACCCCTTTAAAGGCTAGAAATAATAAGGCAATCCCCAAAGAAAGGAATACAATGTATTTAATTGAGTTCAGTATTTTCTTTCTCAAAGGGATAATTTATTTGAGAAGTTTATTTGAGTTGGTGTCAGGAAAGACAAGGCTGGGTTTGAAAGATTTTGCTTCTTCAGAATCCATCATGGCATAACTGATAATAATGATCACATCTCCTACCGCAGCTTTCCTTGCTGCAGCACCATTCAGGCAAATATCTCCTGACCCTCTTTCTCCTTTAATTACATAGGTTTCCAGGCGTTCACCATTATTTATATTAACGATTTGCACCTTTTCATTTTCAATAAGATTGGCTGCATCCATTAAATCTTCATCAATGGTAATGCTTCCAACATATTGTAGATTAGCTTCGGTAACCGAAACTTTATGAATCTTTGATTTGGCAATATGTACTAACATAACGGCACAAAGATACTGATAATGGAAATAAGTTCAAAAAATCAATAGTATAAATAGAGGAATTAGTGGTTTTTTAAAACCTTATGTTGTCAATTAGTCGTATTTTTCCAACTTTTACGGCAATACAACCAAAGATACCGGTATTTATATCCCAGTTCTTTATCGGAAGTAAATTTATTTCATCTACGATTTCAAAATATTCTACAAATAAGAGCTGACTCTTATTTATTTCTTTTATGGTTTTATAGCGTACTTCATCTACGGTGTTTATTCCTTTTAGCCTTGTTGCTTCAGTAAGAGCTTTAAATATTTTTGGTACCTCAGCGCGTTCATTCTTCCCTAATAGTTGATTTCTTGAACTCATCGCCAGCCCGTCAGCTTCCCTTACAATAGGAATTCCAATAATAATAATAGGAATTTTTAACATTTGCACTAATTTTCTAACGACAGCAAGTTGCTGGAGATCCTTCTCACCAAAAAATGCATAGCTTGGCTTAACTATTTGGAAAAGTTTGCTTACAACCTGGCCAACTCCGTTAAAATGTCCGGGTCTATTACGGCCTTCCATAATTTTATCCAGGTGGCCAAAATTATAAGTGCGTGTATCAGGCTTCGGATAAATTTCTTTTTCATCAGGGATAAAAACAATATCTTTTTCCCTTAGAATCAGGTTAAGCCGGAAAAGATCGTTCTCAATATTTCTGGGGTAATTTTTGAGATCATTGCTATCATTAAATTGTGTGGGATTTACAAAAATACTGACCACAGTCAGGGATGTTTCTAAAATGGCTTCTTTAACCAGTAAAAAATGACCCTCATGAAGCGATCCCATTGTAGGAACAAAACCAATAACTTGATTGGTTCCTGAATAGATATTGAGTTCTTTTATATTTTTTGCAATCTTCATAGATAGTTAGGGGGCTTTAACTCTTAGCAGGAGGTGCCTGATTGTGTTTGTACAGGCTTAACGAAGAAATGTCATTTATAAGAAATAAGCAATTATTGACTCAAATAAGAAGTATTTTTTTTAAACAAAGATAACTTTTTATTAAAAAATTAATAATCTGTGGGTTTTAATATTAGATAGATTGTGAAAAGTCCGACTTTATTAAGAAAAGTCCAATAATTTTTATTAATTTTGCAGATCATTTTTAATCTAAGGCCTTTGCCCATGAAAAGCCATAAAATATTATTTGTTTCACAGGAAATTACTCCTTATCTCCCAGAAAATGAGATGTCTCTTGTTGGTCGGCATCTTCCGCAGGGAATTCAGGAAGACGGAAATATGATTCGTACTTTTATGCCCAGGTACGGTGTAGTGAATGAAAGAAGGCATCAATTACATGAAGTAATACGCTTATCTGGTATGAACATGATAATTGAAGATACAGATCATCCCCTGATCATCAAAGTAGCTTCTATACAAACTGCAAGAATGCAGGTGTATTTTATTGATAATGAAGAATATTTCCATCGGAAGTTTACTTTTAAAGATTTAAAAAATAAGGATTTTAAAGATAATGATGAAAG
>JAOZKQ010000459.1 GCA_029935275.1 Bacteroidales bacterium
AACAGAAGATCATGCGGCTATTTTAGGGGCAAGTGCTTTGGCGTGGAAAGAAGTAGCAAACTATAAATAAATAAAATATAGTCAAATATGACCAAATCTATAAAAATAAGGTCCTTAAATATTGCTGAAAACTTTTCTTTGGATAACATTTCTGGTGAATTAGACTTATTAGATGAAGTGCATCAAATTAACATTGCTTCCTGGAAGGAATTTTCATATGAACCACAGGTGGAATTTAAAGTAGCATACCAATCAGGTAATCTTTTCATTAAATATTATGTGAAAGAAAAATATATTCGTGCAGTAAATACAAATATCAATGGAAATGTATGGGAAGATAGTTGTGTGGAGTTTTTTGTTGCACCAGGAGATACCGGGAATTATTTTAATTTTGAAGTGAATTGTATTGGTACATGTCTGGTTCAAAAAGGAGAGAAAAGAGAAGGAAGAAAGTTTTTAGCTTCGGATGAAATTAATAGAATTAAAAGCTTTTCCAGTCTTGGAAATTCGTCTTTTTCAGAAAGAAAAGGTAGTTTTGTATGGAATTTGACCCTGGTTATTCCACTGGTTTCGATCTGTGGTTTGCAACTGGAAAGCTTGAAGGGTTTAAAGATGAAAGCCAATTTTTATAAGTGCGGTGATAAACTTAGTGAAATGCACTTTTTGTCATGGAGTCCAATAGGAACACCTCAACCTGATTTTCATCAGCCTGATTATTTTGGAGAATTGGAATTTATATAGTAACAGATAAATATAATTAAGATGTTAAAAGGAAATGCAATTATCGGACAATCAGGAGGGCCTACATCTGTCATAAATTCAAGTTTGGCAGGAGTAATTGATGCCGCAGTAAACTCAGCTAAAGTGGGTCAGGTTTTGGGGATGAATTATGGTATTGAAGGTTTTATGAATGAAGAATTGATTGATTTAGGCAATCAACCACAATCTGTTCTGAAAGGTTTAAGAACCACACCTTCTTCTGCTCTTGGTTCAACAAGGCATAAAATTACTGACGAAGATTTCCCCAAAATTATGAAGGTATTGGAAAAATATAATATTCGTTATTTTTTCCTTATTGGTGGTAATGACTCCATGGATACAGTGAACCGGATAGAAAAATATTGCCGGGAACATAATTATGAATTAGTGGGAGTGGGCATTCCTAAAACTGTGGATAATGACCTCTTTGGTACAGACCACACACCAGGGTATGCTTCAGCAGCCAGATCGAATGTGCTAAATGTAATGCAGGCCGGTTTTCTGGCAAGGGATATGAAAAAAGTGGACCAATATGTTGTTTATCAGACTATTGGTCGTGATGCTGGATGGCTGGGATCGGCTACTGCACTTGCAAAAAAGAATGAAGACGATGCGCCTCACCTTATTTATACTCCGGAGCATGTTTTTGATAAAGATAATTTTTTAAGGGATGTTGAATCCTGTATTAAAAATTATGGCTGGGTTTCTGTGGTTTGTGGTGAAGGCTTGAAATATGCAGATGGAACCCCGGTAAGCGCTTCAGAGACACAGGATAAATTTAAGAATATTGAGTTTGGGGCAATGGGTGGTGCCAGTGTGGGTCTTAACCTGCATAAAATGATCAGAGAAGAGTTTAATTTAAGAGGCGAGTTTCAAATCACAGAATCTTTAATAATGAGCGCGATGGATCGTGCAGTTGCTTTAGATTTGCAGGAAGCATTCGAATGTGGGCAGGAAGCAGTTCGTTTAGCAGAGATGGGAGAAACTGGTTATATGGTAAGTATGAACCGGTTAAGTAATGATCCATATAAAATTGAGTTTGGTAAAGCATTATTAAGTGATGTGGCAGTTGAAGCCAAACCTATGCCAGCTGAGTATTTTAATAAGGAAGGTAATTTTGTGTCTGAAGCATTTCTTGATTATGCACGACCTTTAATTGGAGAACTTCCGGAATTTGTGAGATTAGAAAAAATAATGATTAAAAAATAGTTTATATGGCACGAAAATTTAATAAAACGGTACTTTCATTTCATGCTCATCCTGATGATACTGAAGCCTGGTGTGCAGGTACTTTAAAGTTACTTAAAGACAAGGGTTATAAAATTGTAATTGCCACCATGACTGCCGGTGGAATGGGTGGAATAAACTCTACCGAGGAGGCTACCATAGCTATGCGAAAGGAGGAAGCCAGAAAAGCTGCAGCTATTCTGGATGCAGAATATTATTGCTTTGAAGGAAGAGATGGCTTTCTTTTTGATACCGTGGAATTGCGACTTGAAGCAATTTCTTTGATGAGAAAGGTTAATGCTGGTATTGTAATAACACATTTACCAATGGATTATCATAGTGATCACCGTACTACCTGTAATATTGTAGAGTCTGCGGCCATAATATCTTCTTTACCAAATGTTCCGGTAAAGGAAAAACCCTTAGAGGTAACGCCTTTACTCTATCATTCAGCCCCATTAACTTTAAGTGATCCTATTGGAGCCGATATTGTTCCTCCCCATTTTTATGTAGATGTTACTTCGGTTATGGAAACCAAAATGAATATGATTGCTTATCATCATTCGC